>CAMWGM010000156.1 GCA_947173755.1 uncultured Muribaculaceae bacterium | reverse complement strand
GGGGTGTATGCTGAACTGAAGGACGGCCGCGTGACAAGCCTCGATGTTACGCCGGCTTCACGAAAGGCTGACATCATCCTTCCTCCGGGGCTCTGAGCGACTCTTTCATTTCGACAAAATATAACAACTATGAAAATACTTGCAACATTTCTCTTATCTCTGATTCTGCCGGCGCTGGCGTTTGCTGAATCAGTGACTCCGCAGGAAATCTCTGTTGGAGGTTTCTTCCCGGTTGAAAATTCAGGCCGTCAGGTCTACGACTTCAACAACGGCTGGCGCTACCATCTCGGCGATGTAGCCGACGGTCAGGCTGTAGGTCTCGATGATACCGCGTGGGAGATCGTGTCGACACCTCATACAGTGGAACTTCTTCCGGCCGAAGGGAGCGGATGCCGCAATTATCAGGGAGTGGCATGGTATCGCAAACATTTCGTCACGCCCGAGGAGACCGCCGGCAAGGATGTCACGTTGCATTTCGAAGCCGTGATGGGCAAACAGAAATTCTTTGTCAACGGTAAGGAAGTCAAGGCTCATCTCGGGGGCTATCTGCCCGTCACGATAAATCTCACCGAGGCAGGTGTCAAGCCCGGCGAGGAGTGTGTTGTTGCCGTCATGGCTGACAACAGCGACGACAAGTCTTTCCCTCCCGGTAAGCCACAGAACTCTCTCGATTTCGCCTATCACGGCGGTATCTATCGCGACGTTTGGATGATTGCCAAATCGCCCGTCGCTATCAACGATGCTGTCGAGGACGGTAAAGTGGCAGGCGGAGGCGTTTTCGTTCATTTCGATAATGTCTCTGATAAAAGTGCCGACGTGATTGTCGATACCGAGGTGGCCAACACCGGTGATAAGACTCGCAAAGTCACCGTCGAGACCTCTCTCATATCTCCGGAAGGTGTTCTGCTCAAAAAAGTGACTTCTTCCGCTGTCACTCTTAAGCCCGGTCAGTCGCAGACAGTGACTCAGACCATCAAGGTGAAGGATCCTCAACTCTGGTCGCCCGACTCTCCCGCCCTCTATCGTATGGAATCGCGCATCAAGGAGGGCAAGCAGATTCTCGATGCTGGCGCAACCCGTATCGGTATCCGCTATTTCGAATTTGATGGTGAGAAGGGTTTCATGCTCAATGGCAAACCTTTCGGACAACTCATCGGAGCCAACCGTCACCAGGACTTCGCTTACGTTGGTAATGCAGTGCCTAATTCCCAGCAGTGGCGAGATGCCAAGCGTCTCCGCGACGCAGGCTGCCGTATAATCCGCGTCGCACATTATCCTCAGGACCCGGCGTTTATGGATGCTTGCGACGAACTCGGTATGTTCGTCATCGTCGCAACTCCCGGCTGGCAGTTCTGGAACAAGGATCCGCAGTTTGCCGAGCGTGTCCATGAAAACACCCGCAATATCATACGTCGCGACCGCAATCATCCCTCGGTGCTGATGTGGGAGCCTATTCTCAACGAGACCCGCTATCCCGAAAACTTCTCGCTCGAGGCTCTTCAGATCACCAAGGATGAATATCCCTATCCCGGACGGCCCATCGCTGCAGCCGACATGCACTCGGCAGGAGTCCGCTAAAACTACGATCTCGTCTACGGTTGGCCCGGTGACGACGAAAAGGCCGATGCTCCGGCTCAGAATATTTTCACCCGTGAATTCGGCGAGAATGTCGACGACTGGTATGCACATAATAACGACAACCGTGCCTCGCGCAGTTGGGGCGAGCGTCCGATGAAGACTCAGGCACTCTCTCTTGCCAAGACATATGACGGTCTCTACCGCACTACCGGCAAATTCATCGGGGGCGCCCTCTGGCATCCTTTCGATCATCAGCGCGGCTATCATCCTGATCCATACTGGGGTGGCATATATGATGCATTCCGTCAGCCAAAGTATGCCTATCACATGTTCCGCAGCCAGACTGCCCACGATCTCGACCATCCGACGGCTGAATCCGGACCTATGGTCTACATCATGCACGAAATGACCCAGTTCTCTGACCCCGACGTCGTGGTGTTCAGCAATTGCGACTCCGTGCGTCTGTCGATCTACGATGGTGAGAAGTCATGGACCCTCCCTGTCATTCACCGTGAGGGAGGAATGCCTTCTTCGCCCGTCGTATTCGAGAATGTCTGGGACTTCTGGGAAGCACGCGATCATAGTTACACCAATAAAAACTGGCAGGGTGTCAATATGGTGGCTGAAGGTATCGTCGACGGAAAGGTCGTAGCCACTGAAAGGAAGATGCCCTCACGCCGTTCCACGAAACTCCGGCTCTATGCCGACTGGGAGGGTAAACCTCTCGTGGCCGATGGTTCCGATTTCATCGTGGTTGTGGCCGAGGTGACCGACGACAATGGAAACGTCCGTCGTCTTGCTAAGGAGAACATCGTTTTCGAAGTGGAAGGTGAAGGCGAGATCATCGGCGATGCCTCGATCCACGCCAATCCCCGGCCTGTCGAATGGGGTTCGGCTCCCGTGCTCATTCGCTCCACCCGTACACCCGGAGAAATCAAGATCAAGGCACGTGTCGAGTTCCCCGGCACTCACGCTCCGACTCCGGCCGAACTCGTCATCGAGAGCATGCCTGCGGATATGCCTGCCGTCTATAAAGATGAAAAGAAATTGTCTGACAAACCTTCTCTCGCCCGCTCAGACAAGAACGATGCTCCCGGACTGACCGATGAGGAGAAACGCAAAATCCTCGAGGAGGTCGATCTCCAGCAACAGGAATTCGGAATTCAGAAATAAATCTCTAAAAATGAAGAAAATACCATTGTTATTAATGGCAGTCATCGCATCCCTTGGTGCGTCTGCCCAGTATCCCACCATCCCCGACTCTGTCAAGGCTCGCGGAGCACGCATGTCGGCCGAATGGGACGCAGCCTCCGACAAGGCTTGGGCCGAGGCTTATCCCATCGTGATGAAGGAGGCCGAGAACGGACGTCCTTATCGTCCTTGGGCTTCAAAACCCGAGGATCTCATCAAAGCCGACATCGTAGCATTCCCCGGCGCTGAGGGTGGTGGCGCTTACACCCCCGGAGGACGTGGCGGTAAAGTCTATGTCGTCACATCGCTGGCCGACAGCGGCCCCGGCACACTCCGCGAGGCATGCGAGGCCGGAGGTGCCCGTATCGTGGTGTTCAACGTCGCAGGTAATATCAAACTCGAATCGCCCATCACTGTCCGCGCTCCCTATATCACAATTCTCGGTCAGACCGCACCAGGCGACGGCGTTGTTGTTACCGGCCAGTCTTTCCTGATCGACACCCACGATGTTGTGATGCGTCACATGCGTTTCCGCCGCGGTGCCCAGGATGTCGCTTTCCGTGACGATGCTCTCGGCGGCAATGCCGTCGGCAATATAATGATCGACCATGTGTCAGGCTCATGGGGTCTTGACGAGAATATGTCTATCTACCGCCACGTCTACAATCGCGACGAGAACGGAAAGGGTGAGAAACTTCCTACTGTCAACATCACCATCCAGAACTCGATCTTCTCGGAGGCCCTCGACCTCTACAATCATGCTTTCGGCGCTACGATCGGAGGTCACAACAGCACTTTCGCGCGTAACCTCTTCGCCTCCAACATTTCGCGCAACTGCTCGATAGGTATGGATGAGGACTTCAACTTCATCAATAATGTCACCTACAACTGGTGGAACCGTTCGGTGGACGGCGGCGACCATACCAGCCGTCTCAACATCATCAACAACAACTTCAAACCGGGCCCCATCACCGAGACCAACTCCGCCGACGCACCTATCCGCTACCGTATCGTCAAGATGGAAGCCGGCCGAAGCAAGGAATTCAAAGATCAATTCGGAAAGGCATACGTGAATGGAAACAAAGTCTGGGGAAATGACTCCGTCACAGCCGACAACTGGGCCGGAGGTGTCCAGATCTACAACGGCCCTGTGCCCGCTGAAAGAATCTCCGAAATTCGTGTCGACAAGCCTTTCCCGATGGCTGAAGTGACCATCATGGAGGTTGAACCCGCTTATGACTATGTGCTCGCCAACGCCGGTGCCACTCGTCCCGTGCGTGATGCAGTAGACGAGCGCGTCATCAAGACTGTCGAGACCGGAAAAGCCATTTATGCTGACGATGCCGACAAGTATATCTCTTCGACTCCTTACGTCAAGCGCCGTCTTCCTGCCGACTCCTATAAGTACGGCATCATCACCGATCCCGGTCAGGTGGGCGGTCTGCCCGAATACAAGGGTACACCCCGTGTCGACAGCGACAACGACGGTCTGCCCGACGAGTGGGAAAAGGCTCATGGCCTCAACCCCAATGATGCTTCCGACTCCGCCAAGGATTCAGGCAACGGATACGTCTGGATCGAAGTCTATGCCAACGAACTTGCTGAATAAATTCCGGCAGGGATAAATCCGGGATCGATGCCACATCGACTCTCGGATATCCCTTTCATACATTTCCAAAACGGTTCCTTCCGGGTATTTGTGATTGCCCGCGGGGAACCGTTTTTTTGAATAAAACCTTAATAAGTTTTTGTAGTTGTGACGGAAAAACATTATCTTCCGGAGTTTGGGAGTTGTGCTATATAACAATCGGGCACTCAGTGGGTTACGAG
>CAMWGM010000155.1 GCA_947173755.1 uncultured Muribaculaceae bacterium | reverse complement strand
CCTCATGTAGTAACTCATCAAAATCAACGGCAAGCCCTCGATGCTCGTGCTCCGTCCCGCCGACGCTGCCGAGACCACAGTGGCATGGAAGATGGCAATGGAAAATTTCTCCACCCCCACCGCGCTCATCTTCTCGCGTCAGAATCTGCCCGATCTGCCCGCTGCAAGCGGCGACCGCTATGCCGAGGCTGAGGCCGGAAGCAAGAAGGGCGGCTATATCGTGGTCGATGCCGAAAATCCCGACATCGTACTCGTAGCCAACGGTTCAGAGGTATCGCTCCTCTGCGACGCTGCTGCCGCACTCGCTGCCGACGGTATCAAGGCCCGCGTTGTATCTGTCCCCTCGATCGGCACATTCCTCAACCAGCCTGCCGACTATCGTCTCTCAGTCATCCCCGAAGGTGTCAAGGTGTTCGGTCTTACAGCCGGTCTGCCCTCGACTCTCCGTGGTGTGGTAGGTCCGCGCGGCACCGTCTTCGGTCTCGATCATTTCGGCGCATCCGCGCCCTACAAAGTGCTCGACGAGAAGTTCGGCTTCACCACTCCCGCCGTGGTTGCCCGCATCCGTGAGGTCCTGAAGTAATCACTCTCTGTAATAAACTCTTAAGGAGACTGTATCGTAACCCTCAGTTACGATACAGTCTCCTTTTCTGATAGGATTCCGTGCGGTTGGGACAGGCCGCATTATGATGGCGGAACGGTGAGTGCGTTTATAGTCTCCCGGTTTCTATTATTTTCTTTTTACCGTTGATTATGTAGAGGCCGCCGGGGAGTTCAGAAAGGTTTCTTCCGGTCATATCGATTTTCTCACCTTGAAGGTTATATACGGTCATTCTTTCATCGGAGTCAGCCTCAGCAATTGAAATCCCTGTTTGTGTGTCGGCCGACAGTATGGCCTCGATATAGTTTCCGGTAAGGAAATCGCGAATCTGTCCGGAGGTCATGCCCTCGATTTTTCCAAGGGGGGTATACGACCATGAGTTGGTGCCGTAGAATATCACGATGTTGTTTCCCAGGTAGAGCATCACGTCGCCGGGAACAGTTGAAATCTGTCGGTCGGCGGTCGGGAGTGACCATGGAAGTTCACCCACTTTCTCAAAGCCTCCGTAGTCATTCATGGTTACGGTGACATTGCCACTCTCCACCCTTTTCTTTAACTGTCGGGCGGCGTCGGTGTCGGAAAGGAGGATGGTGTGTGTGGCGCCGTTCACCGTGATAAAAAGTCGTTCCTGTGCTTCACTCATAACCGTAATCAAAGTTAAGAATATCAGAAGAAATGTCGCTTTCATGTCTCAGATATGTTTGAGGATTTTTGCGGGTATACCACCGACAACCGTACGCGCAGGCACATCCTTGTTGACTACCGCCCCGGCCGCAATAATCGCTCCTTCGCCTATCGTGACACCCTGGAGAATGGTGACATTTGCTCCAACCCACACTTTGTCACCGATATTTACGGGTGCCGGCACCATATCGGCCCGGCGGTCAGGATCCATGACATGGTTGAGAGTCGCTATCACACAATTGTGACCGATCAGGACATCATCGCCGATGAAGATACCCCCCTGATCCTGAAATTTGCAACCGGAGTTGATGAACACCCTTTTGCCTATATGAATGTTCTTTCCGCAATCGGTGTAGAAAGGAGGGAACAGGCCGAAACTTTCGTGGATCTTTGTCCCGGTCAGTTCCGACATAAGACGGATGATCTCTTCATGATTATGATAGGAGTTGTTGATTTCCATTGTGATGCGGATCGCTTCCTGGCTGAGTTCGTGCATTTTTGCGTGCACCGGGGAACCGCCCGTGATAACCTCTCCGGAGTTCATCACCTCTATAAATTCTTTTGTAGTCATGATTTTTTTCAGTAAGATTTCTTACGTTTATCTCAGATTACAAAGTTACAGACAGAATTTCAAAACAAGTAAACATATTTCCCTGAAAACAGCCCGCTTTTTTGGATTTCAGATTTTCTACAGGGAAACAAGGACTCAACTATTATGGGAAGGTGCATGAGAAAGCGGCCACTCTTTCTGCGAGAATGTCATGGTGTGCTTTCACAAGCATCTCATCGTTTTTCTTTGCTGCTATACTGATGTTACTGATTCAATTCCTTCGCTTTGGCGACAAGACGGCGTCCCATTTCAAAGCATTTCCGTTCGTCGATGGGGAATTGTGTTTCGTGACGATACACTCTTTGGTCACCATCAAACATATTGGCATTCATTGCCGAATAATCCTTGAACTGCAAGGTCATGTAACTGTTGTACTGTTCGGCGTAACCCAAAACATACTGCAGGTTTGCAGTAGTGGCCCCGAGGGTAGCCTGATAATTCATCATTTCATAAGATTTGGGATCAGCGTTCATTGTGAAAATCATCCCCGCAGGAATTACACGGTCGCCCAATAGTCTGACGTGCTGTCCATCCTTCATCATGTAGGATGAAAGTGGATACAGGAAGCGCTCAATAAATGCACGGGTCATTGCAGAAGGATAACCGAAGAAGTTCGGCGAACCGACTATCACGGCATCAGCTTCATGTGCTTTCTCCAGGATGGGGCGCATATTGTCGCGTATGGCGCAGATACCTCCGGTCTTGTTCCCTTTTCGCTTACAGGCAAAACATTCCAGACATCCCTTGAGAGGTTCTGAGTACAGATTGATCAGTTCGGTCTCGGCACCCATCGATGCTGCACCATCAAGAGCCTTCATGACGAGCGACTGTGTATTCCAGCCCTTGCGGGCGCTTCCGTTTATTCCAATTACTTTCATAGATTTTGTAAATATAATATGATAAACAATCAGGACGTGAGGCTTGTTTGAACGCATGGCTGTATTCGATACCATAGAAGCCTGATAAATGCGGAATGAGCCATAAAATATAAGTTGGTCGATCGATGTGTTATTAGAGATTGGAGATTTTTTGTATCTTTGCGTTTGAAACGGTTATTCTTTTGACCTTATATTGATTATATATGAAAACAACTTTCCCATATTTTGCACCAGTGACCGATTCGCAGTTGGTCTATACCGACGGCGAGGTGATGGACGAAGCGGTCGAGGCTTATGAGCAAGGTGACTATCTGAAGTCGATCCAATTGCTTATCGATGCCCTCGACGGTGATTTCCGCGAAAAATACGGTAATCATGACGGCACCAGGTTCACCATTCCCCACGGTTCGATTGTAGTCGACATCGACGTCAGCCCCGACATGCTGCACATCTCGGCCGATTTTCTGCGGCTTCCCGAAAAGGGTCGTGTGGCCATGCTCCGAAAAATCGCCGAGATGAACATCGAAAACCTTATGCTTGCCCGGTTTGTCAAGGACGGCGACTATCTCAAGATGGAATATTCGTGTCCGATCACCGACACCCATCCTCACAAGATCCACTCCGTACTCCACAACATCTGCACCATCGGCGACAAATATGACGATGAACTCTGCACCCGCTTCAATGCCGAGCGATGCTATGAGCCCAAGGTGACTCCGTTCACTCCGGAGCAGGTCGCAGATGCCTATAACGCTCTGCAGTCGGTCGGAAATCTGGCTCTCAGCGCTGCTGCCGAATATTCCGCGCAGCGTCGGACCATCTATGCATGGACAATCGTCTGCGGCGCCCTCTATCAGTTCCGCTTCTTTGCCAATCCCCAGGGTCAGTTGATCAACGAACTCGAAAAGGCTGTCGAGTCGATGAACGACGAACGTCCGCTCGAAGAACTCGTGTCGCGAGGAGTCAATTTCCTGACCAAACTTTTGTCTGTACCCGAAGAGCAACTGGCCAAGGATCTATATGTTGTCGAGATGATGGTTTCGGTGAAATACTACGCCACGCTGGCGAGTGTCCAGGATGAACTCGAATATCTCAACGATGGCGTCACCGAGGCCATGCAGAAGAAAGATTATGACCAGGTGGCTGTCCGAATCTACTATATGTTCTATAAGATGCTTGTCGAGAACGAGATGCCTCTGCTTGTCGACTATGCGATCGTGACTGCCCTGCGCGAAAGTGCCGGTCTGCCGCTCAAGGAAGCAGCGGAAATTCTGAGCGCCGCTCTCGACAAGATCATGGATGGCGATCTCGAAATTCCGGTTTCCGGAGACGCAGATGAGGAAGAAGATGAAGACATCGATGATGATGAGGAGGAGGAAGAGGATGACGACGACGGTATCTCCGACGAGGCATATGCTAATGTGATCGCGGCTCAGCAGAAAATGGCTCAGGCCATGAGCAGCGAGGAGATTATCGCCCTCCAACGTCAGATGGACGAGGCGCTCAAAGCCGGTAACGTCCAGGAGTACATGCGTCTCGCCACCGAACTGCAGATGCGGATGATCAGCAATCTCGGCTCGTGACAACATTGCACGGCCGCAGCAAGTTTTTTAATCTTCTATCCCTCTTTTTCTATGAATTCCGATATAAACAAACTTATATATAAGGTGACCCACGCCGATGGCTCGGGCAGTTGCTTCTACCTGAAGGAGCATGATATCTTCGTCACCAATTATCATGTCGTGAAAGGCTACCGCAATGTCGCCATCCACGACAATGAGCGCAATCCCTACGAAGCAAAAGTGGTGGTTGTCAATCCCGATCTCGACCTTGC
>CAMWGM010000154.1 GCA_947173755.1 uncultured Muribaculaceae bacterium | reverse complement strand
TAGTAGAGTCGTGAACATAAATAATTATGGCGGCACGCTCTATAGTGTTGTTGGTAAGTGAGATGCCATTTTTCTCGATCGGATCCTCTGTACGCCTGAGCCCGGCTGTATCAATCAGTCTGAAACGGTAGTCTTCGATAAGCAGGGTGTCCTCTATGAGGTCGCGAGTCGTCCCCGGAATTGGAGTGACGATTGCCTTCTCATAATCGAGCAGCAGATTGAGCAGGGAGGATTTGCCGGCATTAGGCGCACCGATAATTGCAACCGGTATGCCATCCTTGATGGCTTGACCTGCCTCAAATGTGTCAGCAAGCCTTGAGATAGTCTTTATTGATTGCTCGGTAAGTTCGGACAGATTTTTTCGTGAAGCGAATTCAACTTCTTCTTCAGAGAAGTCAAGTTCGAGTTCGAGAAGAGATGTGATGTTTAGCAGCGAACTCCTGATTTGTTCGAGTCTGAACGACAGACCTCCTTGCATCTGCGAAGTTGCCAACCTATGCGAAGCGCGTGAGTCAGACGCTATTATGTCGGCAACCGCTTCGGCCTGAGCCAGATCGAGATGCCCGTTTGTGTATGCGCGCCTGGTAAATTCGCCCGGCATCGCAAGTCGAGCTCCATTGCTGATCAGCAACCTGATGAGTTCGCTCTGGATATAAGTAGAACCATGGACCGAGATCTCAACAGTATCCTGGCCGGTGAAAGATCCGGGCGCCTTGAACGTAGTTGCAACAACTTGATCGAGTGATTTATCCGGATCTTTCGGGTCAATTATGTAGCCGAGATGAGCAGTATGACTTGGCGCATCACTGAGTTTTCTCCCTTTCCAAATTTTTTCGACCGTTGAAAACGCCTCCGGCCCCGATACGCGTATTATGGCTATGCCTCCGCGCCCCGGTGGCGTAGATATGGCACATATAGTTTGCTCGTTATCTGCTAGTTGTGATATTTCAGCGATCATTGTTGTCGAAATTCCAATGTAGGAAGTTATTCTGGGCTTCAAGAAAATTTTCGAGTGAATCGGGCAGCGATGAGAAAAAGTCATGTCCTGTGACCTTTTCGATCTCGTCAATACAAACGGGTGCCGTCTGCATGCCACCTTTATGCCCCTTGTGCTTTACAATAAAGCCTATCCCGAGGGGAGGATCCGCATAGGGCGATATAACAGCCTTGAAAAAAGAGGATGGCACATAGACCCCGGAGCGGCCTATGTAATCGAGCGGGTTGCCATCTATCACGGGGCCGCAGACTATATAGATGGCTGAGTCCCTCAATGCCCATTCTCGACATTTGCTTTCTATCGTACTCCACACACCTGAGTTTAGTTTTGACAACTGAGGGACGATATTTGACAGATAGCAGGCTTCATCCATCGCTTTCACCGACCATTTCATATCGGCCGAAGGTGCCATGTGTCCTCTCGTATAACCGGAGTTACGATAATCTTCCAACGTAGCACATCCGTCAATCCGGGGATCCGGCCGGAAGTTATCCACACGCTTGTTAGTTCCCTTCACTTCGTCAGCTGTCAGTTCCCATGCCACCCAATTCGGGATATGCAGCGACCGGTTGAACGAAAGTATCATTCCTGTATACTCCTTCTCTTGATTCGGAAGCGAATTATTGGTAACTGTTCTTCGCGGATCTCCGATGTCTGCTGTCCCGACCGTTGGATATGATTTCGTAGTTGCACCGGCTTTCTGATCTAAACGGTTATAGCAATAGAATATTCCGACTACGAGCAAAATAGCGATCATCGCCTGAGACAGAGATACCTGTTTCTTCCGTTTCTTTCTACCTTTGGTCATGGTTTATCTCAAAAAGGTGCGTTGTTGATGATTTTAGCAATCTGAGCGGCATCGCTCACTGTCGTACCTGTTGCGATGGGAAGACTGAGAATTTCATTTGCCATTTTTTCAGTCTCCGGCAGTGATCCATGTCGCAGATTCGAATAACAGGGTTGTAGATGTGGAGGAATAGCGTAGTGGATGTCAGTCCCTACTCCGCACTCATCCAGATACGCCTGCAGCCGGTCACGGTTGTTATTCTTCACTCTTAGGACATACTGATGCCAGATGCAAGAGTTAACATCCTTCGGAATAAGAGGTTTGACAACATCATCACGTTTGATTTCACGCTCATAGACTAAGGCGCGTTCAAATCTGTCGGCATTTTCTTTATTGGTATAAGGAAGTTTCACTCTCAGCATTGCGGCCTGTATAGGATCGAGACGACAGTTATATCCCTTATATAAATTATGATATCTCCTTTCCGCTCCATAATTTGCCAGCGCTCTCACCGTGGCAGCTAACTCTTCATCGTGGGTGGCCACGGCACCGGCGTCACCCAGTGCTCCGGTGTTTTTCGTAGGATAGAACGAAAATGCGGCCGCATGCCCGAGTGCTCCTGCTGAATATTTCCCGTTTAAACCTTTGAGTGCCGACCTTGCTCCGATGGCTTGTGCCGAATCCTCGATAAGAAGAAGATTGTGGTTCCTGACAATATTTAGCAACTTTTCATTCAGTGCTATCCTGCCATAGAGGTGTACGGTCATTATTGCCTTTGTCCTGGGTGTAATCAGTCCTTCGATCTGTGATGAATCAAGATTGAGAGTTGCGGGATCTATGTCGACAGGTACAGGCTCGAGTCCTGCATCTGAGATGGCAAGGAAGGAGGCAATGTATGTATTTGCGGGCACAATAACCTCGTCACCTTCTTTCAGTCTGCCCAGTTCAATGTAGGCTTTCAATATCAGTCGCAATGCGTCAAGTCCGTTACTCACACCGATAATATAAGGAGCGCCTGTCAATTGTGACATTTCTTCTTCAAATGCCTCAACTTCCGCGCCTCCTATATAACGGCCGGATCGTATTACTCTTTCGGCCGCAGCGACCATCTCGTTCATGTAAGGAGCGTTGACTTCTGCCAGATCAAGAAAAGGATACTTCTTCATTTTATTCCTGAGTTATAATCGGGCCTCGTTTACGGGCATTTTCAATGAATTCGTCATAGTCCCTTATATATTCTTTCTCATCATAAGGAAGAGATACAATCGAAAGCAGACAACTTCCCGAAGAAAAGTTGAACATTCTTCGCCAGATTCCTGGCGGAAGATACAACCCCTCGAATGGCTTGTTAAGAGTGAAAACCTTAGTCGTGAAACCGTCCGTCACTTCAATATCGAGACTGCCGCTGACCGCCATCATCAGTTGCTGCAGTTTCCGGTGAGAATGTGCTCCGCGTTCTTCCCCTCCGGGAACATCATAGATCCAGTAGACGCGTGCTATGTCAAACGGAATCTGATTCTGCTCTTCAACCACGGTCAGCGATCCGCGCGGGTCATAGATGCGGGGCAAAGTGATTTTGACCGGTTCATTTGGAAAATTCTCTCTGAGTGCCATGAGTTGCGAATCGAAAGGTTGTTTCAACCTGCAAATATAGTAAAATTCCTCCACGATGACAATTATAAAGTTTAATAATCTCTAAAACCATGCGTTTTTATTCCGATATGTTTTAAAACATATTCCTTCCCGTTGGCAAACTAAGAAATATTTACTAATTTGCAACCGAAAATTTCACGTCATTATCCCGGCGGAAAGTTTTCATTATTTCTTACCGTAAATCAATCAGCAATACAACCCATGAAAGTCTATCAGACCAACGAAATCAAAAACATCGCCCTGCTCGGAAGCAAGGGCTCGGGTAAAACCACACTCGCTGAGGCCATGCTCTACGAGTGTGGAGTGATAAAACGCCGTGGCACTGTTGAAGGCAAAAACACTGTTTCCGACTCTTTCCCCGTTGAGAAAGAATACGGGTACTCTGTATTCTCTACCGTCTTCTATGCCGAATTCCTTGGAAAGAAACTCAATGTCATCGACTGTCCCGGAGCCGACGATTTCGTAGGTAATGCCATTACCGCGCTCAATGTCACCGATACCGGTGTGATACTCATCAACTCTCAGTATGGAGTTGAGGTCGGTACCCAGAATATCTTCCGCACCACCCAGCGTCTCAAAAAACCTGTGATTTTCGCTCTCAATCAACTCGATGGTGAAAAAGCAGACTATGAAAACGTGATGGAGGAGATGCGCGAACACTTCGGCAACAAGATCGTTGCCATTCAGTATCCCATCCAGACAGGCCCCGGCTTCAACGCCATGATCGACGTATTGCTGATGAAAAAATATTCATGGGGACCTGATGGCGGCGCGCCTACCATCGAGGATATTCCTGAAGAGGAAATGCCCCGTGCGCTCGAACTCAATAAGGCTCTCGTTGAGGCTGCTGCCGAAAACGACGAGACCCTCATGGAAAAGTTCTTCGACGAAGGTCAGCTCACCGAGGACGAAATGCGTGAAGGTATCCGCAAAGGTCTCGTTGACCGCTCCATCTATCCCGTTTTCTGCGTGAGCGCAGCCAAGGATATGGGCGTTCGTCGCATGATGGAATTCCTGGGTAACGTAGTGCCTTTCGTTGAGGAAATGCCTGCTCCTGTCACTACCGAAGGTGTCGAGGTGCGTCCCGATTCCAACGGTCCTCTTTCGATCTTCTTCTTCAAGACCACTGTTGAGCCCCACATCGGCGAAGTATCCTATTTCAAAGTAATGAGT
>CAMWGM010000153.1 GCA_947173755.1 uncultured Muribaculaceae bacterium | reverse complement strand
TCCGGACCTCCGGGTTATGAATCCACCGCTCTAACCAACTGAGCTATCTCGCCATAATTCCGTTTTGCGTCGGCAAAGGTAGCGACTTTTTTTCATTCCACCAAATTTTTCCTAAAAAACTTTCAAAAATCAAGGGCGCACGGCAACACGCCGAGGGATTTCGGTCAAAAATTCGTAACTTTGCACTCCGAAACCTGAAGAATTAATGAAAACCATCGCTATAATCGTGGCCATGAGCAAGGAACTCCGCCTGCTGCTTCCGCTGCTCAGAGATACTGCCACACAGACTGTTCACGGCACCACATTCCACACCGGATTCATTGGCGATCACCGCATCGTGGCCATGGAATGTGGCATCGGGAAGGTCAACGCCGCCATGGGCACCACCCTGTTGCTCGACTCGTTCGAGCCTGATCTCGTCATCAATACCGGCGTTGCAGCCGGAGCCGCCGACGGCGTGGCCGTCATGGACATCGTTGTCGCCACCGGTGTCGCTCATCACGATTTCTGGTGCATCGGCGAGGAGTGGGGACGTGTCCCCGGATCACCCCGCATCATCCCGGCTGTCGTGCCCGAAGGTATCGGCGGGATGCCCCACGTCAAGACCGGTCTGATCTGCTCCGGCGAACTTTTCATCTCGCGCCGCGAGGAGATCGACACCATTCTCTCGCATTTTCCCGATGCGGCGGCAGTCGACATGGAGTCGGCCGCCATCGGTCAGGTCTGCCTGACCCGCGGTGTCCCCTTCATCTGCATGCGCCTCATCAGCGACACCCCCTGGTGTGATCACGACAACTCGCGCCAGTATGACGACTTCTGGGCCGAGGCTCCGGAACATTCTTTCGCCGTGGTCGAGAAAATCATTAAAAGTTTGTAAGTTATGGAGAAAATCCCGAGTTTTACCATTGACCATACACGTTTGAAACGCGGCATCTATGTGTCGCGTCGCGACGTCACCCCGGCGGGCGACATGATGACGACATTCGACATCCGGATGACCGAACCGAACCGACAGACACCACTCACCCCCGAGACCCTCCACGCCATGGAGCATCTTGCCGCAACATTCCTGCGCAACCAACCGGAGTGGAGAGACCGCATTGTCTACTGGGGGCCGATGGGATGCTGCACCGGCAACTATCTCATCCTCCAGGGCGACCTTAAGAGCGCCGAGATCCTCCCTCTCCTGCGCGAAACCATGGAGTTCATTGCCGGATTCGAGGGGGAAATTCCCGGAGCCACCGAGCGCGACTGCGGCAACTGGACATTTATGGACCTCGCCGGAGCCCGGGCGGCCGCACGGACTTTCGTCGACGAGGTGCTTGCCGATCCAGACATCAACCTCGAATATCCCTCATCTCAACCGTGAAGGATCTGAAAGGAATAAGAGGAGCTTACTATATCGCCTCGCTCATCGAGGAGGGAGAACACGAACATCAGGATTTCAAATTTGCCATCTCGGATGCACGGAAGATAGCCCGCTCACTTGCCGCCTTTGCCAACAACTCCGGAGGACGGCTGCTGATCGGGGTGAAAGACAACGGCCAGATAGCAGGTGTCCGCTCCGACGAGGATGTCTATCTTGTCGAACAGGCCGCCGAGATGTACTGCCGGCCGACTCAGAAAGTCACTTCGACCGCCTTCAGGTGCGAAGGTGGCCGGCTGGTGGTCAGAGTCGAGATCGAAGCCGCGCCGCCTGATCGCCGTCCGGTCGCGGTCAGGGAATCTGACGGTAAATTGAGATGCTATTTCCGTGTGGCCGACGAAAATATCCTCGTGCCCCCGCTTGTCGAGAAAGCATGGCGCCATCGCGCCGCCGATCCTCAACTGTCGTTCACCCCCACTCCCGAGCGTCTGACACTCCTCTCGCTCGCCTCTGCTGCCGAAGGGACGTCGCTTGACCGCTTCATGCTCGAGGCCCACCTCTCCGAGGCAGCCGCCACACGCGCCATCATCGATGCCCACGCACTTGGCCTGATAGACTTCGCCTATCGTGACGGCCATTTCATCATAATCCAACCATAAACTGACATGCGCACTGCCGAACAACTCGAAGGGGTCACCCTGCTTGGTGAAAGCGCCACCCGCTATGCCGACCAATATGCCCCCGAGGTACTTGAGACTTTCCCCAACAAGCATCCCGAGAACGAATATCTCGTGACATTCCTGTGTCCCGAGTTCACTTCACTTTGCCCGAAGACCGGTCAGCCCGACTTCGCCAAAATCCTCATTTCCTACATTCCCCGCGAACGTATGGTGGAGAGCAAGAGCCTTAAACTCTATCTATTCTCCTTCCGCAATCACGGCGACTTCCATGAAGACTGCGTCAACATTATAATGAAAGATCTCGTCAGGCTCATGGATCCGAAATATCTCGAAGTGAAAGGCATTTTCACCCCTCGCGGCGGAATAGCCATCCATCCTTTTGCCAACTATGGCGACGCTGACCATCAGGATATGGTCAGAACGCGCCTTTTAAATTCGTTCCGCGATGAATTCTGAAAAAAATATGCTCCTGGTGCTATCGGGGGGGATGGACTCGGTCACGATGCTTCACGAATTTGCCCCGCGCATCGCCGCCGCCGTCACTTTCCAGTATGGCTCCAACCACAACCTGCGAGAGGCACGTTGCGCCCGCATCAACTGCGAACTCCTCGGAATAGAATGGATCGAGATCGATCTCTCCTTCATGGGCAAGCATTTCCACAGTTCATTGCTCGAAGGAGCCGACGCTATCCCCGACGGCCACTATGCCGATGACAATATGCGCTCGACAGTCGTTCCGTTCCGCAACGGAATAATGCTCGCCGTGGCAGCAGGATTGGCCGAAAGCCGCGGACTGAGAGGAGTGATGATTGCAAATCACTCGGGCGACCATACCATCTATCCCGATTGCCGTCCGGAGTTCATCCGATCGATGGGCGCAGCAATTTCCGACGGCACCTTCGACCATCTTGTTCTCGAAGCCCCCTATACAGATCTGACCAAGGGAGAGATCGCCATGCGAGGCAAAAGCCTCGGAGTCGACTACACCCTTACATACTCATGCTATAAAGGGGGACCAAAGCACTGCGGGACATGCGGCACTTGCGTCGAGCGGCGCGAGGCACTCGAATTTGCAGGAATAAAACTCGAAGAAACCACCTATGACTGCTGAACCCGGAAAACGCCGACGGGTTGTACGCCGAAAGTTCAATCCGCTCAAGGCACTGCGTCTCCTTGTCCCGATAGGATTTTTCGTTTTCCTGTGCGTGATCATGTGCACCCCCGGTCGTCGCAGCAACATATCCGAAGAGGATATCTATGAGGAAGCGCCCAGGCCAACATCGAGAACCGAGGTGAGCCACGCGGAAGCACCGGCTGACTACACATCGGTCAACTCCGTCGATGAGATCATGACCCTCGACACAGTGAGCCAGTATCTTGACCACCTGGAAGATATGCCCGGAAACACCCAACGCATCAAGGTGAACTATTTCGGAGACATGCGCAAGGTGTTCAACGACTCCAATTATATCCATTGGGCTGAGGCGGAAAAAATCGGTATCGAGCCTCTGACAGACACCCGGAGTCACTGGAAACTTTCCCGGCCAATAACCAAGGTGACCAGTTGTTCAGACTTCTTCATCGACGAACTTCGTTACTCAAGGCCGTTTCTCGTGCCGGAGGCTGCAGCGACTCTTCACGAGATCGGTCGCCGCTTCCGCGACACGCTCGCAGTCAGAGGCGGAGGAGACTACCGCATAAAAGTGACTTCGCTCCTGCGGACGCCATCGACCATCAGGCGTCTGCGCCGTGTCAACCGAAACTCCATCGACTCGTCGGTGCATAAACTTGCCACAACGTTCGACATCTCCTATGCATCGTTCATAGCCGACTCCGAACACCCAGCCCGATCGGCCGACGATCTCAAGGGAATACTGGGCGAAGTGCTCCGGTCTATGCGGGAGGAAGGGAAAATCTATGTCAAATATGAGCGCGGTCAGCCATGCTTCCACATCACCGCGCGTCCCCGCAAGGAGAACTGATCAGAACAAAGAAATATACAATAAGCGCACAGACGGGGTTAACTTTTTTTAACTCCGTTTCGTTCATATTTCATTTATAAGATTGTAATTTTGTATGTTGTAGAGCATAACTCTATAACATCAATCACATTCAACCGAAAGCGGCCCACACAGCCTAGCCCGTTCCTCACATTACTCAATTTATTCAGACTCATAATGATACGATCCACACTTGAACAGGTCATAACCGAAGACATGGCCGAATTATGGCAACTGCTCAGCAGCGAGGAGAAGCATCTGGTTATGGATAATTTCGTCATTCATGATTACAAGAAGAATCAGATCATTTATGCCGAAAAGGATGAGCCTGAATTTTTGTGGTGCCTGCTCGAAGGGAAAGTCAAGAAATATAAGGACGGTGTCGGTGGCCGCATGCAGATCCTTCGGCTCATCAAACCGGTGCAGTATTTCGGCTATCGCGCTTATTTCGCCCACGAGCCCTACGTCTCCACTGCCGCCACGCTCGAACCCTCACGGATCGGATCGATCCCGATGACAATAGTGGAGCAACTCATTTCGAAAAACAACAATCTGGCGATGTTTTTCATTCATGAACTTTCGAGAAATCTCGGATCGTCAGATAC
>CAMWGM010000152.1 GCA_947173755.1 uncultured Muribaculaceae bacterium | reverse complement strand
GCCCCCTTGTATTGTAGATTTCCGATATAAGTAATCAGAACTGTCCGTAAGGAACTGAGAATGTGTCGCCTAAGGATGCGTCACCCGATTTAAGTCCCTTTGTGAGCCAGCGTACGCGCCATTCCGAACGGCCATGGTTGAAACTGTCGGGCATCTCACGTCCGTAAGCCTTCTTCTGGAGATAGTCGTCGCCAATCTTCGAGGCGGCATTGATCGCTGCCTCGACGTCTCCCGGCTCGATCGACCCGAACATCTCATTGTCGTCATGTCCCCATACCCCAGCGAAATAATCCGCCTGTAGTTCGAGACGCACGCTGATCTGGTTGGCTTCCTTTTCAGGGAGACGAGACATCTGGGAGTGTGCTTTTTCGAGGATTCCTAGCAGGTTTTGCACATGATGACCAACCTCATGTGCTATTACATATGCATAGCAGAAGTCGCCCGAGGCACCTATCTGACTCTGCATATTCTTGAAGAAATCGAGATCGATATACACAGTCTTGTCTGCCGAGCAGTAGAATGGTCCTATTTGAGACGTGCCTTGTCCGCATCCGGTCTGAATCGCACCGCTATAAATTACCATTTGAGGGGGTTCATATTCTCCCCACCCCTGCTGACGGAATTCACGCGTCCACACATCCTCGGTTCCGGCAAGCACTTTTGATGAAAGATCATACAGACGCTGACTTTCGGGGTCGTCGACCGGTGAAGACTGTGTGACCTGATTTTCCTGCATGGCATTCATAGCCTGCTGAGCCACATCGCCTAAATCGCCGCCCGAAAGAAGAGTGATTACGGCCACAATAATAACACCTACGATGCCGCCTCCGATACCACCGATTTTATTGAACGACGTACCGCGTCGGTCCTGAATGTTGTCGCTTCCGCGACGTCCGTCAAGTCTCATATTTATCTGTATAAATTTATTTTCGGTAAAGATACAAACTGCTCCCCAATTATGCAAACTCTTTTCAATATTGCAGATAGAGGAAAGGCACGAGATCGGAAGAACGCACCTGAATCACTATGAGCAGCGCGATTGCAAGCAGTATCGCCTGAATGAGGAGAGGTGACTTCATGAACCACCGCTGCACTGCTCCGGTAAGGAAAGACGGAGAGATGTGCACGAGATATCCGAACAGCATCGCGCACACTATCGCCAGATAACCTGTCAGGAACTGAGGTGCGACTGAGAGATGGAAATTTGTGAAAATCTGATGCCACATCATTCCGACATCCTCCATTGTGCGGGCGCGGAAAAGCATAAACGTCGCAGCCACGAAGCAGAAAGTGACCAGGATGTTGAATCCCTTTGTGAACGGAGATGCCATGATGCGGGCACCGAGAGTAGGACGGGTTCTGATAGTGCCGTCCTCGCATATCTCTTCACGAGTGTCTTTTTCGTCAGGCAGAATACCGCGCAGGGATTTGTGGGCGACCAGCAGTATGCCATGCGCCCCACCCCAGATCACATACATCCACGAGGCTCCGTGCCAGAAGCCGCCTATCACCATCGTGGCGAACTGGTTGAAATAGGCTCGTGGTTTCGAGCATCGGTTACCGCCGAGCGGTATATAGACGTAATCTCTCAACCAAGTTGATAGCGAAATGTGCCAGCGGTGCCAGAATTCAGTAGGATTCTGTGCTTTGAATGGAGAGTTAAAGTTGTCAGCGAAACGATAGCCGAGCAGCAGCGCTATGCCGATGGCCATGTCGGAATAACCTGAAAAGTCACAATAAAGTTGTATGGTGAACCCGAACGAAGCCATCAGATTTTCAAATCCACTGTAAAGAGCA
The DNA here is from genome assembly GCA_947173755.1 of uncultured Muribaculaceae bacterium. Lineage (GTDB taxonomy): Bacteria > Bacteroidota > Bacteroidia > Bacteroidales > Muribaculaceae > Duncaniella. The sequence goes on along the minus strand of CAMWGM010000152.1, from coordinate 2,900 downwards.
GGATTATCAAAAACACGGTCCACGAAGTTGCCCGAAATATAGTCGGCAATCACCATCTTTTTTATGAGGCCCACAATTATGAGCCAGATACCCTCGGAGGTCATCTCGCGTGTTGCTACCGGGTTTGCCGCTATCTGCGGGAGCATATCCTTCGCCCTGACCACGGGACCGGCAAGCAGCGGCGGGAAAAAGGTGAGGAAAAAGAGATAGTCAAGAGGACGGCGACATGCATCTATCTGCCCGCGATAGATATCGACCATATAACTGATCGATCGGAATGTAAAGAATGAAATGCCGGCGGGCAGAATAAGTTCGAGCGTGTCGAATTCCGTCGTGAACAACTTGTTGACCGAATCTATAAGCAAGTTGAAATACTTGAAGTAGGCGAGCATACCTACATTCGTCAGTACGTTGACCGCCACTGTCAGTCTCATCAGGAACCGACGGTTCCCCTCGCGGGCCCACTGCAGGAAGAGTCCCAACAGGAAGTCGCTGACCGCGACCCCAAGCAGGATAAGGCAATAAACTCCCGATGATTTATAGTAGAAGTAGAGCGAGAACAGAATGACAAAAAGCATCTTAAGAACCTTAAGGGAGCGAAAGATTCTGTAGACAATAAGGAAACCGACAAACAGCACGAAGAAAAGCCCTGTGTTGAACAACAGAGGGTTTGCCGGATCATAGACCAGCAGGTCGGTCACTTTGGAGATATCAATATTGAGACGCTCGAGAAACGACTCTACATAATCGGATATCTGAGACATGTTCATCTTTATCGTAGCGGGATAAGATAGATTTACAACCTAAGGAAACTAAGATGATTTCAAGGATTTCGGAGAGCATCGAGAAGTGCTTCATAGAGAAGTCGGCCCTCGATGTTATAGGCGGTGCGTGTGTGATGGACGCGGTCTTTGGCGAAAAGATCATGAGATATCCACGTGTTCGACGCTCCACGGCCGCCGGCCACTTCATACCAGTCATAGACAGCGATACCGTTCTGCTTTCCGTAGGCAAGGATGGCATCGCGGATCGGAGCGATATTGGGATTGACCGAGTATGTCCTCACGGTTTTATTAACCGTGCGGTAGCGTGCCTTACGTTTACGTGTCGCCTTGGTGCGCACACGGGTTTTCTTCGTTGTTGTGAAAGCCTTGTGACACTCCATCGGAGTCGTCAGAAGTATGAGTGCATTCGGATTGGAGGCTTTGATGTTCTTGACCAGACGGTCGATCGCCGAGCGAAGACCAGAAGTGTCAAGACGACCGAAAGCTTCATTCGTACCCAGCGAAAGTATGACAAGATCGGGAGAGAGAGGCGAGATGCCTTCACCGACGTTTCCGATGCGGTTGTAAGTTGAATAAGTCGCACCGTTGTTGCCGATGTTATGATAGAACAGACCGGCGCGGTCGCCTGAAAGGGAGGCTCCGAATACTGTCAGATCACCCGCCGAATTAAATCTTACCGAGATATTATCGACAGGCTCGTTGAGCAAAATCTGAGTATAATTTTTCGAAGGAATGGCTCGATATTTCAACTGTTCGCCATCGGGTCCTTCTACGGAAGTGACCTGCATGCGGCCGGAATGGAAGATTGTAACCGACCTGAACGGGTCATAATCTTCCGGCGAGCAAGTGGCTATCGTGAGCGAACTCGAGGATGTATGCGGACGGATGGAACAACCTGTGAAACCGACAGTCTGCCGCCATGACTGACTCATCAGTTTGTTGGCCGACCAGGATCCGTGGCTCGAAAAAGTAAAGTCGGTCGGCTGATTGGTGCCGCTGATCTTAAGTGGCGAAATAAGGCCACGGCCGGCGTTTCCGAAATCATACTGGAGCAGACGTCGAGTCGTCGAGGTTGAGATATCTGCCTGAATATGGGAATCGCCGATATGGACGATATTGACAGGCTTATTGGTGGAGTTGAGCACAGCCTGACGCAACCGGCTCCAGTCTGCACCATTATAAATTATATGGTTGGCAGTGCGGTGGATGAACGACGGGATAGGGATGTCGATATCGTCGACATCATCAGGAATTACAACGGGAGAAGCGAGATACTCCTGCTGTTCGAGATCATCGGAATCCTCCGCCTCGATTTCTTCTTCGTCTGCCGCAGCCTGAGGGGTCTGTGCCCAACCGATGGTGCCGACAGAAAGAACTGCCGGCAGAAAGAGTTTGCGGAGTGTACGTATATATCGGAAATTCATTCTTTCATAAAGTTTCGGGCGAACCCTTTTCTATTTCAGGCATGATAGGCGCGGGGACAAACTCTCCCTTCAGAGAAGCCTGCAAAGCATCAAACAGCGATTTCGCCAGACGTGCGCCACCTTTATGCGTGAGATGTATATAGTCTTTGTTAATCTGTCCGGCACGGCTCCACTCGACCACCGCTCCGTCGCCGCCCATTGCCTCGCGCGTATCCCAGAAGAGACAGTGAGCACGCCGAGCCGCATCGCGTTGAGCATTGATCATTGCAGCCGCCGTAGGCATTGAGATAATGGCACCGCCCTTCTTCATACCTCGGTCGCCGATGCCCATAAGGAGAATGTCGGCGCGAGGATAGCAGAGTCTGACATGATTGATCACCTCGACCATACGCGAACAATAGAGCGAATAGTTGCTCTGAGATGCCGAAAGAGCATTGATGCCGAACTCGAGTATAATGAGATTATAATCTACTGAGGCTGCCATCTCACGACAAAGTTGAGGATTGACCTTCGTCAGCGTTATGCCCGAAAAACCACGTGAGGACATACAGTCGACACCTACTCCTGTGGCACCGTCGAGCCATACACCGAGACCAACGAGCGATCGTGACGAAGTCTTGATCTCGAGTGAATTTGTCGGCGAGGGGATTTCGATGCAATTCACCTCGGAGGAAGCGGAGATATTATGTTG
>CAMWGM010000151.1 GCA_947173755.1 uncultured Muribaculaceae bacterium | reverse complement strand
GGGAGGTCAACTCCCACGATACGTACTGCCATATAAGTTATTGGTTACTTAACTTGAAAATTTTTGCAAAGTTACGACTAATTTTCAGTATGACCGCATAGAAACTACCCAACGAAACATTTTTTAAGAATCATTGGGAAATATTAAATATATATTATTAATTTATTGCGGTCAAAGTCTGTCTTTTAGCCCTGACGCTGCTTGTACTTGGGGTTTTTCTTGTTGATGACATAGAGACGACCCTTGCGACGGACGATCTTACTGTCGGGGGTGCGTTTCTTGACAGAGGCTCTTACTTTCATTGAATTAAAATATTAGAAGGATTAAATGTTGCGGAATTTGAAGGGGAGAGAGCACTCAGGATCACTTGTAGCGGAACGAGATGCGGCCTTTGGTGAGATCATAGGGTGACATCTCGACCTTCACTTTGTCGCCCGGAAGAATCTTGATGTAATGCATGCGCATCTTGCCGGAGATATGGGCCGTAATCTCGTGACCGTTCTCCAGTTCGACGCGGAACATCGCATTAGAAAGGGCTTCGACTATCGTGCCGTCGAGTTCTATAGCAGCTTGCTTAGCCATACTACTTATGAGAGGTTGCGTTAATGGTCGTTAGTGAATAAAATAATTTCTCTGAATCTTCGGGCGTCAGATAAATCTGTCGCCGAGTGCCTGCTGAATGTAGTCGAAGGTCGTGAGGATACGGTTGCCTTCCTGTGTGATCACGAGTGTGTGCTCGTAATGGGCGGAAGGTTTGCGATCTTTGGTGCGCGTAGTCCAGCCGTCGGTGCTGATGACGACATTCTTGCTGCCGAGGTTGATCATAGGTTCGATGCAGATGCACATTCCCGGTTTGAGGACCGGACCTATGCCACGACGGCCATAGTTGGCTATCTCGGGATCCTCGTGCATGCTCCGACCGATGCCATGGCCGCAAAATTCCCTGACCACGGTATAACCGCGTTTTTCGACATAAGTCTGGACAGCGTTGCCGATATCACCGATACGCTTGCCGGGCTGCGCAGCCTCGATACCTTTGTAGAGACTCTCCTTGGTGGTGCGCAGAAGACCCATGACCTGCTCACTTACTTCCCCGACAGGGAACGTGTAGCACATATCGCCATGGAAACCGTCGAGTTCGACCACGGTGTCGATACCGATGATATCGCCCTCGCGCAATTCATAGCCTGAGGGAAAACCGTGGACTACGGTCTCGTTGACTTCAATGCAGAGAGTGGCGGGAAAACCACCGTATCCGAGACAGGCAGGCCGGCCTCCGTTGTCGCGCATGAACTCACGGGCGACATTGTCGAGGTGGCGGGTTGTGACACCCGGAGCCACGAGCCGAGCCACTTCGCCCATTGTGCGACTGACGAGGTCGCAGGCGAGGGTCATCTTTTCAATTTCTTCAGGTGTCTTCAGATAGATCATTTACAAGTGTCTTTGAGGTCTGCATGAAAGCCACCTTCATATATTAATGTGCAGGTGACTTCAAAACTTTCATGGGGTCGGTCTCAAAGCAGAGCCCGGAGGCGCCTGAAAGACCGACCCTATGATGGAAAAATCAATAAGCTGAACCGGTGGTGCGTCCCTTGATCTTGCCGTCCTTCATGAGGCCGTCATAGTGGTGCATCATCAGATGGCTTTCGATCTGCTGCAGTGTGTCAAGAACGACACCGACAAGAATCAGCAGCGAAGTGCCTCCGAAGAACTGTGCGAAGTTCTGGGAGATGCCGAAGAAACGGGCAAATGCAGGAAGGATAGCCACGATTCCGAGGAAGATAGATCCGGGGAGTGTGATGCGCGACATGATCGAGTCGAGATAGTCGGCTGTTTTCTTGCCGGGTTTGACACCGGGGATAAATCCGTTGTTGCGCTTCATATCCTCGGCCATCTGAGTCGGGCGGACAGTGATGGCGGTGTAGAAGTAAGTGAAGGCAACGATCAGGATGAAGTAGACGAAATTATACCAGAATCCGTTGATATCGCTGAAAGCCTGGACAAATCTTGAACTTCCATCGGTAGAGCCGAAACCGGCCACGGTGATGGGAATGAACATGATGGCCTGGGCGAAGATGATGGGCATAACGCCGGCAGCATTCACCTTGAGGGGAATGTACTGACGTGCGCCGCCATACTGACGGTTGCCGACAATGCGCTTGGCATACTGCACGGGCACTTTGCGTGTTCCCTGAACGAGGAGAACGGCGCCGACAGTCACTGCGAACAGGAGCACGAGTTCGACAACAAACATGATCAGACCGCCCTGCGAACCGGTGGATCCGGGAAGGCGCGAGGTGAATTCATAGAGGAGGGCTCCCGGGAGGCGGGCGATGATACCTACGAGGATGATGAAAGAGATACCATTGCCGATGCCGCGGTCAGTGATGCGTTCGCCGAGCCACATGATGAACATCGAGCCTGCCGCCAGGATAATGGTCAGATAGGCGATGGTCCAGGGACTCATGGATGCGCCGCCGACTGCTGCGCTCACCTGCATGCGGAGATTGACGAGATAGGCGGGGCCCTGAAGGATAAGGATCAGGACTGTGAGATAGCGGGTGTACTGACTGAGTTTCTGACGACCCGATTCGCCTTCACGCTGCATCTTCTGGAATGAAGGAAGCACCATGCCGAGAAGCTGGATGACGATCGAGGCGGTAATGTAAGGCATGATACCGAGGGCGAAGATAGATGCCTGGGAGAAGGCACCGCCCGAGAACATGTCGAGAAGCTGCATCAGACCGCTCTTGTTGGTGAAGTCGGAGAGTGCCTGAAGATCCTGGGGCGAAATGCCCGGAAGGACAACATAGCAACCCAGACGATAGACCAGCACCAGCAGGAGGGTAATGAGGATGCGTTTTCTCAGTTCCTCGATGGTCCAGATGTTACGTATGGTTTGAATAAATCTCATTGCGAGGTTTTGAGGGTGTTTAGAAAAATGGTTAAATCTAAAAAGCGGGAAAGAGGTATTGGACAGGAACGAAAGTGTCGGGAACGGACGCGCGGGGCAGCCGACCCGGCAGTTTCGTTTAACAGAGGAGAGACTCACGGCATCGAGACCGGGTGAGGTCATCGATTGGCCGACGCCTCTTCCTCCATTTTCATCTTAAACACCCTCTCCGGGGTGATGTGAACAAGTCGCTTTAGATTTTGACAGCCTTACCACCTGCTTCGGTGATGGCCTTCTCGGCAGCGGCTGAGAATGCATTGGCTTCGACAGTGACAGCCTTGGTGATATTGCCGTTGGCAAGCACCTTGACGGGCTTCTTACCGTTGACGAGACCCATCTTCACGAGATCGGCGATTGCGATGGTGTCGATGGCCAGTTCGGTGGCGAGAGCCTCGAGATCGGAAAGGTTGACTGCTTTATATTCTGTGCGCTTGAGAGGTTTGAAGCCGAATTTGGGGAGTCGGCGCTGGAGGGGCATCTGACCACCTTCAAAACCAATTTTGCGGCTATAGCCCGAGCGCGATTTTGCACCCTTGTGACCGCGGGTAGAAGTGCCGCCCTTGCCGGAGCCTGCGCCACGGCCGATGCGGGTCTTCTTCTGCACTGATCCTGCAGCGGGCTGAAGATTGCTAAGATTCATGATGTTTTCTTATGCTTTGAATATTGACATTGGACGAGATCAGCCGGAACCCTGACCGGAGAGGCCGTAAACTCCGGCGTGACCTCAAAAATGGAAATGAAGGTGCTTTATTATGCAGGGGTCACCTCGACGAGATGGTGAACGGCCTTTACCATGCCGCGGATTGAGGGGGTATCCTCGAGCACGACAGAGTGCTGCATCTTCTTAAGGCCGAGAGCATCGAGAGTGCGCTTCTGGACAGCAGGAGCGTTGATGCGGCTCTTAATCTGGGTGATTTTGATTTTTGCCATAGCAGATGATATGATTTTTAGCCGTTGAACACTTTATCTACAGAGATGCCGCGGTTCTGAGCCACCTGTGCAGGCGAGCGCATTTCACCGAGGGCCTCGATGGTTGCCTTGACGAGGTTGTGGGGGTTGGATGAGCCTTTGGATTTGCAGAGGACGTCCTTGATACCTACAGTCTCGAGCACTGCACGCATAGCACCACCGGCCTTAACACCGGTACCGTGGCTTGCGGGCTTGAGGATTACGCGCGAACCGCCGAATTTGGCAATCTGCTCGTGGGGGATAGTGCCGCGGTGGATGGGAACTTTGATGAGATTTTTCTTGGCAGCCTCGACACCTTTGGCGATGGCGGCCTGGACTTCATTGGCTTTGCCGAGACCCCAGCCTACGATACCATTGCCGTTACCTACGACAACGATGGCTGCGAAGGTGAAAGTGCGGCCACCCTTGGTCACCTTGGTCACACGGTTGATGGCCACGAGGCGATCCTTGAGTTCGATGTCGCCGCTGAGCTTTACTTTGTTATTCTTGTTTGCCATAATTATCGATTAGAATTTTAAGCCTGCGGCACGGGCTGCATCGGCGAGTGATTTAACACGGCCATGGAAGAGATAGCCGTTACGGTCGAAAACAACTTCGGTGACACCTGCCTCCTGAGCCTTCTTGGCGATGGCCTCGCCTACCTTAGCGGCGATTTCGGTCTTGGTGCCTTCCTCGATGCCCTTGGAAGAAGCGGCAACGATGGTCTTGCCTGCGAGGTCGGCGATGCGCTGGACGTAGATCTGCTTGTTCGAACGGAAGACGCTCATGCGGGGACGAGCAG
>CAMWGM010000150.1 GCA_947173755.1 uncultured Muribaculaceae bacterium | reverse complement strand
TCCTCACATTCGCCGAACTCCTCCTCTCACCCATGGGCATCTCCTTCGTCAGCAAGGTCGCTCCTCCCAAACTCAAAGGCTCGATGATGGGCGGATGGTTTGCCGCGACAGCCGTCGGCAACTACCTCGTCTCCATCCCCATGCTCCTCTGGGGCAAGATCCCTGTCGCCGCCATCTGGGCCATCCTCATCGGCCTCTGCCTCCTCTCGGCCGGCTTCATCTTCTCGGTCATGAAGAAACTTGAGGCCGCAACCTCCGACTCCGACGTTCCCGCATCGGTCGAAAACGTCGAGGACGACGCCATCTGATCACCCATCCCCCCCTAAATCAGTGCAGGGACATGCTCCCTCGAGCATGTCCCTGCCAATATCTATCGGTTTCGGTTGTCAGATCATAGGCGCGATCATGGCTGCGACGTCGGTATCACCGAAAAAGTCTGCCACTGTCAGCCAGAGGAACAACAGGATAATCAGTACGATTACGCCGATCACCAGCCACATGCTGGTGCTTGATTTCTTTTTTTCGCTCATAAGAATAATGTGATTTTGAGTTATTGTTTTCTTTTCTAACGCTGAATCACACAAAATAGTTTAACCCTTCCCCTATATTATGTCCGAATATTCTCCCATGCAACTCGTCAAACGCCGTTTCTTCGCCATGCGCAACGGCGTCATCGCCGACACCATCCGTCGCGCCGGCTTCGGTTACAAGATTATCTTCGGACTCAATCTCCCCCAGATCGTCGAGATCTCCCGCTCCTTCGGCCACGATCCCGCCCTCGCCGCGCAACTCTGGAGCGACATCCGCTGCCGCGAAAGCCGACTCCTTGCCCCGATGCTGCTCGATCCGGCCACACTCACCCCCGAATCCGCTCTCGCCATGGCCTCCGAGGTCAACACCACCGAAGTGGCCGACATCCTCTGCCACCGACTCCTCCGCCATCGCCCCGATCTCGCCGACTCTATCGTAACCCCTCTTCTCGCCTCCGGCGAACCGCTCAAAATCTACACCGCCCTACGGCTCCTCTTCAACCGTCTCGCCTCCACTCCGTTCGCCACCGACGAGTCCGCGGAACTCGCCCGCTCCATCTCGGCCACGCTCGACACCGTCACTCCCGACCCTCTCACCTCGCCGATCATCCTCTCCCTGCGCGACGAAATCTCCTTCCGATTCGACCCCTGAAACTGACACCCTCATAATCGCCAATTATTAAAATATAACTACCATGTACTCCGATCCCAAAGACTGCCTCTACTGCACCAACAACGACACCCTCCACAACCTCATGATCGAGATCCTCCCCCTCAAGGTGTCACGCGCATTCCTCTTCAAGGAACAGACCTACAAAGGCCGCTGCCTCGTAGCCTACAACGGCCACGTCAACGACCTCAACGAACTCACCCCCGAGCAGCGCGCCCTCTTCATAGAAGATGTTGCCGCCGTCACACGCGCAATGCAGAAACTCTTCAACCCCGAGAAGATCAACTATGGCGCCTACAGCGACAAACTCTCCCACCTCCACTTCCACCTCGCGCCCAAATATGTCGACGGTCCCGACTACGGCGGCACATTCCGCATGAATCCCGGCGAAGTCTATCTCACCGACGCTGAATATGCCGCGATGGTCGACGCTCTCCGCAAGGAACTCGAGGCCTACATGGCCTGACCCTTCACACCCTCTTAAACGCATCAACGCATGCCCTCCGCCCGGAAGGCATGCGTTTTCTATATCTTATGATTTTTCCATAATTCACACATAATTGTGAATTATGAATTATGCATTACTGTAGTGTTCCATTCTCGGCAGCCTCGATCATCTGCTTGTCGGCCGTGATGTAGATCTCCACGCGACGGTTTTCCTGACGACCCTCGGGAGTTGCATTCGAAGCGATATAATCCTGCATAGGCAGACCCTCCGCCGAAAGTCGGTTGGCGGCCACACCGCAGTTCAGCAGATAGTTGCGCACGGCATTCGCACGTCCGTCAGCCACCTTCGTATTCACGGCCAGCGTACCGGTATCATCTGTATAACCGTAGATCTGCACATTGGTCATAGGATTCTGGATCAGCGAAGTGGCAAACTTTGCCAGATCACCCTTCGCATTGGCCGACAGAGTCGTGCCGTTGGTCGGGAAAAGAATTCCACCGTTGAAAGTCACCTTGATGGCCTGCAGACCGTTGGCATCGGTAGTCTGCTCCACCTTGGCCTGCTCGGCCAGTTGAGCCTGGAGTTCCTCCTGCTGCTTCTGCATCTTCTGACCGATCAGCACACCGGCACCCGTACCTACAGCCGCACCGATCGCCGAGCCGATCGCAGCGCCCTTGCCTCCGCCGATCAAAGCACCAAGACCTGCTCCGAGAGCCGCACCGCCGCCACCGCCGATCAGCGCGCCTTTACCTGTAGTGGTAAGCGATGAACAGCCTGTCATACCCATTCCGAAAACACATAATGCGAGGGCAGGAATGCCTAAAGTCTTTCTGAGTTTCATAATCTTTTCCTTTATTTCGTTAATTTTGAGTTGATTCTTGCTTAAAAGCCGGCGATACCCGGTCTTTCCCTATCAAACAACCGACCGTCGCATTTTGTGCAACCCGTTTGCAATTCTTAACATTTCATTCCCTCTCTCTTATGCAAAACAGGCGGCGTGTCATAATTGACGCACCGCCTTTTCGTATTCATTGTAGGGACGTGCCTTTGGCACGTAGCAGATGATTACCGGCTAATTAAAAACGAACCAAAAGTATCTCCCTGTCAAGTTGTTACATCTTTATTTTGACACATCCATCTCTTCTCTTAGAAATGCGACGTTCCGTCGAAACAGTGTGTACACAACTTGCATTTCGGCAACCCGATCGACGCCACAAGCGTCTCCAGCGGGTTAAACTTCAGCGTCGTCAGTCCGAAACGCTCCCTGATCTTCTCGACGAGCGCCTCATACTGCGGTGTGCCTGTCTTCGCATACAGATCCAGATTTTTCTCCGGATCACCCTCGAGTTCCTCGATGATGCGGCGGGTCAGGAGTTCCATATCGCTCTTCGACGATGTGAAATTCAGGTAACGGCAACCGTAGATCAGCGGCGGACATGCTATGCGCATATGCACCTCCTTGGCCCCGCAGCGGTAGAGTTCGCCCACATTATCATTCAGTTGCGTACCTCTCACGATCGAATCATCGCAGAACAGAGCCCTCTGGCCGTCGAGCAGCGCGCGGTTCGGCACAAGTTTCATCTTGGCCACCAGGTTGCGCATCGACTGGTCGGCCGGCGTGAACGAGCGCGGCCATGTCGGAGTATACTTCGAGATGCAGCGGTGATAAGGCACATGATGGCCGGCCGCATATCCGAGCGCCATTCCAACACCCGAGTCGGGAATACCGCACGCACAGTCCACCTCGGTCGGATCGGTCTTGCCCATCTCCTCGCCCGACGCAAATCGGGTCTCCTCCACGTTCTTACCCTCGTAGCAGGAGGTCGGGAAACCGTAATAAACCCAGAGGAACGAGCAGATCTGCATCTCCGGCAGCGGTTCCGATAGCACCTTCACATCGTCGTGAGTGATTTCCACGATCTCGCCCGGGCCCAGATCCCTCACATACTCGAAGTCAAGATTGGGGAACGCGGTGCTCTCCGACGTGGCGGCATAAGCATCCTTTTTCTTTCCCAATATTATAGGTGTACGTCCGAGTTTGTCGCGCGCCGCGATGATCGAATTCTCCGTAAGTATCAGCATCGAGCACGATCCCTTGATCGATGCGAACACGTTTCTGATACCCTCCACGAAAGTCTTTCCGCTGTTGATCAGCAGCGCGATAAGTTCCGTCTGATTGGTGCGTCCCTGCGAAAGTTCGCCGAAATGCTCACCCTCTTCTATAAGGCGTCGCTCCAGTTCGTCGATATTGCAGATGCGGGCCACCGTCACGATGGCGAATTTGCCTAAGTGTGAGTTGATGATGATCGGCTGCGGATCAGTGTCCGAAATCACGCCGATACCCTTCGACCCCTTGAATTTCGGAAGGTCGCCCTCAAATTTTGTCCTGAAGTAAGTACTTTCGAGCGAGTGGATCGACCGGCAGAAGCGGCGCTCGATTTCATCATAAGTGACCATACCCGCGCGGCGGGTGCCAAGGTGGGAGTTGTAGTCAACTCCATAGAACAGATCGGTGCGGCATGCCTCTTTGGCTGCCACTCCAAAAAATCCTCCCATAACGTTGTCTTTGTATGATATGATTTTTGAAAGTGCAAAATTACACATTTTTTCACAAACTCCAAAACATCCCTCACCGCAATCAGAGTGTCGAAGACACTCAACCCTTCGTAACCCCACCTAAAGCGAGCGCTTCCACAATATAAGCCCAAGCGTTATTGTGGAAACCGCGAGCGTAGGTGGGGTAACATCCCCAACTCATCCGGAGTGTCGAAGACACTCAACCCTTCGTAACCCCACCTTAAGCGAGCGCTTCCACAATCTAAGCGTTAGCGTTATTGTGGAAACCGCGAGCGTAGGTGGGGCAGCATCCCCAACTCATCCGGAGTGTCGGAGACACTCAACCCTTCGTAACCCTTAAGCGAGCGCTTCCACAATAAAAGCGTTAGCGTTATTGTGAAAGCCGCGAGCGTAGGTGGGGTAGCATCCCCACCTCATCCGGAGTGTCGAAGACACTCAACCCTTCGTAACCCCACCTTAAGCGAGCGCTTCCACAATATAAGCC
>CAMWGM010000149.1 GCA_947173755.1 uncultured Muribaculaceae bacterium | reverse complement strand
AGTTCCATCAGAGTCCGCGCATCGGGGGCTGAGAGAGCCAGACGGTTGACGAGATGTGAGCGGAACTCATCGTCGACACTCTCCGGCGCGCGTTTCAGCAGAAGAAAGGCCGGAAATGTGAAATACGGATAGCGTTCGAGCCATTCCTCAACCTGCTCACGGGTCGGAACTGCCGAGTCATTCTCCGTCAGAAGCGTCATCTCCCTGATAAAATCCTCTTCCATCACCAGTCGCCGAGATATGAGTTAAAAATCAGTTCCACAAGTTCCTTCGAAATCTCCTGACACAACTGATCCTGCACGTCGTTGAGCATCTGGCTTGCATCGAAGTCGCGATAGGCGCTGAAGGTCTGCTCGATATCCTTTCCCTCCGATTTGAAGTCGGTATATTTCACCTTCACCTGGATCGTGAGGCGCGTCTTGGTGGCATAGGCATCCTCGCCCACAGCCTGGGGGGTGAGCTGATAGCCTGTGATCTCGCCTTCGAGCAGGAGATCCGAGCCCGAGTCGACGGTAGAGAGTCGGGTGTTGCGCGAGATATAGTCGAGGAGTTCGTTTTCGAATGTCTGCTGGAGCGGCGGATAGACCAGAGCGGCACGTATCGGAAATTCCGACACGGCTATGGTGTGATAGACGTTATAGTCGATGGCTGTTCCGTTGAACGAGAAACTCGGCTTGCAACTGTGGAGACACAGAGCAGCCACGATTGCCGCCAGCATCGCCACGAAGGTATTTTTGGATCGGAGAAGAGTGTTCATGGTCAGAGAGGGAAAGTGTGGGAAAGTGGATGATCAGTGACTGCCGTTGAGTTGAAGCAACTGATCGATGATGGTGCGCGAATTACTCAGACGGGGCACCTTTCGCTGACCTCCGCGCTTGCCGGTCTGCGCGAGCCAGTCGTCAAACAGACCCCGGCGCGCTTCGACCACACTGAGGCGGTCGAGGAAAATGTCGTGGGAGCGCTTGGCCTGATAGTCGGAATTCTCGTCCTGAAGGGCCTTGTCGAGCGCCTCGGCAAACTCCTCGACGGAACGGGGCGGTTTAGAAAATTCGATCACCCACTCGTGGCGTCCCTTCGAACGAGAGGTCGTGAAGACAGGAGCCGCCGTATAGTCGGTCACCGCACAGTCCATCTGCTCGCAGACACGGCGCAGGGCCGCCTCGGCGTTATGCACCATCAGTTCCTCACCGAACGCGTTGATGAACGCTTTCGTGCGGCCGGCTATCGTGATGCGTAGCGGATCGGTCGACTCGATGCGCACCGTGTCGCCGAGCGGATAGCGCCAGAGTCCGTTGCAGGCGGTGATGACAAGCGCATAGACCTCTCCCTGTTTGACATCCCAGGCGGGAACGGTGGCAGGCGTATCGGAATCGAGTTCCGAGAGAGGCATGAATTCATAGAACACCCCGCAGTCGAGCAAAAGCCTCAGCGCCGGCGATCCGGGTGTATCCTGCGCTGCAAAGAATCCTTCGGATGCGTTATAGCATTCCCAGTAATTCATGCGCGAGGGGTCGGTGATAGGCTCATACTGACTCCAGTAAGGCGACATGGAGATGCCTCCGTGGAAGAACACTTCGAGATTGGGCCACACCTCGTGGATAGTTTTGACCCCGGCCTTGGCGATAATGCCCTTCAGCACGGTCAGAAACCATGAGGGGACACCCGAGATGTTGGTGATATCCTCGCCGATAGCGGCATCGATGAGAGCCGGAAGTTTGGCATCCCAGTCAGCCATAAGTGCAACATCTTTCGAGGGCACCCTGACGGCGTTGACCATCGGATGGATGTTGTCGATCAGGTTGGCCGAAAGATCGCCCACCTTCACCTCGGGAGGAAGATCGAGTTCGTTGGCGAACGACCCGCCGAGTATGAAACTCTTTCCGCCGAAGATTTTCGAATCGGGGTGGTGGGCAAGATAGAGCCCGACAGCATCGGTGGCGCCGCGGTAGTGAAGGCTTTCGAACGAGTCGCTCGTCACGGGGATATACTTGCTTTTGCCGTCGGATGTTCCCGATGACTGGGCGAAATTTCGCGTCACGCCGGGCCAGAGGATGTCGGGCGATCCGCCGATCATCTTCATCACCCAGGGCCGCAGTTCCTCATAACTGACAGGCCGCGGCACCTGACGGAGGAATGTCTCGTAATCGGTGGCACGGTCGAGGCCGCGCGAGGCACCCCACAGGGTGTTGCGACCGTTGAGTATCAGCGTGTCGAGTTGCGAGCGCTGCACCTCCTCGATATGTCCTTCCCATGAGGCTATCTGATCGAGACGGTTGCGGAAATAAGGTCGGGCAAAGGGTGTGAAATTGAGCATCGCGGATAGTGGAGGTGTGAGGATTCTGTTGGAGCGTGAATTCAGTGTCAATAGGCTTCCTCGGGAGTCGGGAAAGCCGAGGCCTTGACATCGGCCACATAGGAACCGACAGCCTCATTGATAACAGCGGCCAGATCAGCATAGCGGCGCAGGAACTTGGGCTTGAAACCGGAATTCATTCCGAGCATATCCTGGACGACGAGCACCTGGCCGTCGGTGTCGGGACCGGCTCCGATGCCTATCGTGGCGCAACGTGTCAGTTTTTCGGTGACGAGACGTGCCAGCGCCGAAGGGACCTTCTCGAGCACGAGGGCATAGCAGCCGGCGTCCTCGAGCATCAGGGCGTCTTCGACGAGACGCTCGGCTTCGGCTTCGGCACGCGCACGTACATTATAATTACCGAAAGAATTTATCGACTGAGGGGTCAGCCCCAGATGGGCCATCACGGGGATACCGGCTCCGAGGATGAGGCGCACGGTATCGATGATTTCACGTCCCCCCTCGAGTTTGACAGCCTGGGCACCACCCTCCTTCATAATGCGGATGGCCGAGGCGAGACCGACCTGAGGATTACCCTGATATGAACCGAACGGCATGTCGCACACCACCATGGCGCGCTTGACTCCGCGCACCACGCAACGGCAGTGGTAGATCATCTCGTCGAGAGTGATCGGAAGAGTGGTCTCATAGCCGGCCATCACATTGGCGGCAGAGTCGCCGACAAGGATGGCATCCATTCCTGCCTCGTCGACCAGACGGGCCATCGTGTAGTCATAGGAAGTGAGCATGGCGATTTTCTCGCCCGCAGCCTTCATCTCGGCGAAGCGTTGGGTCGTCACCTTGCGGTTGTCTACAGGAGTATAAGTTGACATTGTGATTTTGTGACAAATTGACTGATAAGGACACGGAAAGTCCCGAAATTTCTCCGCAAAGTTAGCCACTTTTCATAGAAGAGGCAAAAAACATCCCCGAAAATTTTATTTTCGTCAGGAAATATAGTAATTTTGCACGTTGATAGGCTTGCCCTTACACGGTATGCCCTTATTTTTAACCGCAAAACGCAAAATACCCCATACACAAGTCATGGCAAACACTCCCAAACCCGAAGACAAATCGACCATCGAAGAAGTCAACGACACCCTCACCGGAATCGGCGAAAAAGTGCAGAACAATCCAAAGGTCATCGTCTACTCATGCATAGGCGTGGCCGTTATCGTGGCCCTCATCCTCATCTGGATCTACGCTATCCGTCAGCCGGCCATCAACGCCGCCGCCGAGGCTCTCGGTCAGGCCGACACCGAACTCATGATGGGCAACGACTCCGTGGCACTTGCAAAATTCCAGCAGGTGGCCGATGAATACGGCTACAAGAGCGGCGACCTCGCAGCCCTCAACGCCGCCATCCTCCTCTACAAGGACAAGAAGTATGAAGAGGCCATCAAATATCTCAAGAAATATGACACCACCGAATCAATCATCGGCGCAGGTGCAAAATCGCTCGAGGGTGACTGCTATGTCAACCTCAAGCAATATCCCCAGGCTCTCGACTGCTTCAAGGCCGCTGTGAAAATCTCCGACAACAACCCCTACTATACTCCCGTCTTCCTCATCAAGCAGGCCACTGTGCTCCGCGAGATGAAGGACTACAAAGCCGAGGCCGCTGTTTACGAGCAGATCCTCAAGGAATATCCCAAGACTCCGGCCAACCTCAACATCGACATCGAGAAATATCTCGAGCGTGCCAAGGCTTCCGAAGCAAAATAACTGACTTTCAGGTCGAAGGGCTTACGCCCCGGTTGATCCACCTCACACACGACAGGCGTAGCGTTCAATAGAGGCTGCGCCTGTCATCGTTTACAATCCCTTCACCTCTCTTTTCAGATGAACTCTGCCGAATTACATAAACCGTCAGGAGTGGCCGTCTACGGCGCATCGCGCAGCACCATCGCTCCGGTCTATCTCGAAGCCGCGCGCCGGATGGGACGGCTCATCGCACGCGCCGGTCTGACTCTCGTGTGCGGAGGCGGACGCGGAGGCATGATGGCCGCCGCTATCGACGGCGCTATCGAGGCCGGAGGTCCCGCCGTCGGCGTCCTGCCTCATTTCATGATCGAGCGCGACTGGGCCGACCCGCGTCTGACCCGCACCATCGACACTCCAGACATGCACATCCGCAAGGCCACCATGGCATCGCTCTCGCGCGCGGTCGTGGCGATGGCCGGAGGTATCGGGACGCTCGACGAACTCGCCGAAATGATGACCTGGCGGCAACTCCATCTCTTCGCGGGATCCGTGATCATCGTAAACACCGAAGGGTTCTTCGATCCGCTCATCGAGATGTTCGACCGCATGACCGCGCAGGGTTTCATGCGCCCCGGCGGACTGCCGGCCGTCATAGTCGACACTCCGGAAG
>CAMWGM010000148.1 GCA_947173755.1 uncultured Muribaculaceae bacterium | reverse complement strand
AAGGAAGGCACTTTCACCATTCCGGCAGCCACCATCCTTGCCGACGGTAAACGCCTTTCAACACAGCCTCAAAAACTGACAGTCTATGCCGCTCCCGACAGACAGCAGCCGGCATCCAACCGACCCGTACAGTATGATGATGCTTCGACGCAGACCGCTGAACGTAAAGTAAAGTCTGATGACGTGTTCGTGCGCATCATTCTTTCCAAAAACTCCGCGTATGAACAGGAAGCGATAGGATGTACCATAAAACTATACACCAAATATTCTATCTCGTCATTCCTTCCTACCAAACAGCCCGCTTTCGACGGATTCCTTATTCAGGAACTTGATGTTCAGCCCTCTCTTAACGAAGTGGAGACTTACAATGGTCAGGAATACCGTACTGCCGTTCTGAAAAAATGTATAATTTTCCCTCAGAAAAGCGGCAAACTGACTATAAATTCTGGAAACTACGATCTCTCAGTAGTGCAGTATGACAATGTCAACATGGGTATGTTCCAGGTGCGCCAGCCGGTAGAAACGAAGATAAAAGTCGTGTCGAACTCCGGTTCGATCGATATTAAACCCCTCCCCTCTCCTCGTCCCGAAGGATTCACCGGAGCCGTGGGGCGCTTCTCGGTTGATACACGTCTCGTTGGTTCCAATTTCCGAACTAACGATCCCGCCACACTCATATATACCATCTCCGGTACCGGCAACATCAAATATGTGAAGGAGCCGGTGATAGATTTTCCTTCTGAATTCGAACAGTATACCCCTAAGACTGACATTCAGACCTCGGTTTCAGGTAATGAAGTGTCCGGCACAATCACCATAGACTACACATTTGTCCCCCAGAGTGTAGGCAACTTTAATATTGGTGGTGACAAGTTTGTCTACTTCAACCCCTCTTCGGGTGAATATGTGACACTTTCCACCCCCTCCTATCCTGTGAAAGTTTCAAAAGGACTTTCGGCACCGGCAGCCACTGCGGATCAGAAGGAAATCGAAAACAAGAATTCCGATATTCGTTTCATTTATCTCCATCCCAAACATTCGCTTAAGGATACTCGTCCGGTCATGGATCGTGCCTACTATTGGTGGCTATATGTTGCTGTGCTTGGAATTGCAGCGGGATATTCCATCATAAACCGCAGAAAGGCACGGCTTGAAGCGAACGTCGAGGTGAGAAGAGTAGCGAAAGCCGGAAAGGTGGCACGCCGACGCCTTAAGGAAGCCAAATCGTGGCTCGATAAAGGAGACAGCGATAAATTCTACGCCGAACTTCTGCGTGCTTTCCAAGGTTATCTGGCCGACAAACTTGCCCTTCCGGTCTCTAACCTCTCCAGAGAAAATATAGCCGGCACCATAATTAATAAAGGTGGCAGCGAGCAACTGGCATCTGCCGTAAACGCAGTGCTCGAAGATTGTGAACTTGCACGCTACACTCCGGAAAGTTCTTCGAAAATGGATGCTGTCTACGAACAGAGCATCAATCTCATCGACCAAATTGAAAAGATCAAGGCATGAAACGTCTCATATTTTTCTTTACTGGCCTCGCGCTTCTTTTGGTAAACATGAGCATCGCTGCTCAGGAGTCGGGAAGCGTCGATCGTGAACAACTCTCGGCAATGGCCGATTCGGCTTACACAGACGACAACTTTGAAATGGCCGCCGATATCTATAAGACCCTCATTGACGATTACGGACCGTCTGCCAAACTATATTATAACCTCGGGAACTGCTATTACCGGCTTGGACGGAATGGTAATGCGATCGTTGCTTACGAACGCGCCCTGAGACTTGATCCCACGGACAAGGATGCCAAATTCAACCTGGATTTCGTCAATTCCAGAATTACCGATCGTCCCGGCGAACGTGGCACTTTTGTCGGCAATGCTCTTGACTATATCGCTTTGTCGCTCCATCCTAATTTCTGGGCATGGGCAGCCTTCGGTCTCTTCGTGCTTGCTGTCGGCGGAGTCATTCTTTATTTCTTTACTTCCGGAGTGATACTTCGCAAAACAGGATTCTTCGGCGGTATTGTCGCTATGTTACTCTTTATCGTAACGGTTTTCATCGCCACCAGAGCGGCTGCAATATCTTCGGATAACTCAAAAGCGATAGTGACGGTTCCTTCAACTATTCTATCCACTGTTCCCAGAGATCCCGGCTCACGTGCGCAGGAAGCGATGCTTCTTCACGAAGGGACCAAAGTGACTATCCTTGATTCCGTCGTCACGATTTCACCCGTAGACTCTATCCGCAAGACTTGGTTTGATGTAGAAGTTGACAACGCGCATCGGGCATGGATAGACGGGGCGGCCGTGGAAAGAATATGATATCTCTCCGTCTCCAGACTTCCATTCCGCCCTACTCTACAAATACTTATACCCTTAATAATAAAAAATATGTTTTATAACATAATTATTTTTTAAGGTATATATTTGTTGAACTCAGAAAGATTTTATAATTTAGTGGTCGAGGAAAACATTCGGTTGTTTCCCGGCCACTTTTTTTATCTCAAATATTCTAACAACAAAATACTCTTACCGTTATGAGCAAGACTATTACATTTAACGAACTCCGTCGAGTAAAGGACAGTTTGCCCGACGGTGCTGTCACAATGATAGCTGACCGTCTCAACGTCACCCCCCAGACCGTCCGCAACTACTTCGGAGGATCAAACTACGAATCGGGCAAAAACTGCGGCCTTCACATCGAGCCGGGTCCCGACGGAGGTATCGTCGTTCTCGATGACACCACTATCTACGATATGGCCATTCAAATCATCGCCGAAAATAAGAAAGACTGATATCTTGCCCGAATCTATTTATTGAGGGTGAAGCCTGTCTGAAGGTCTTCTTTATAACAATTTTGAATCAATTTGTGGGAGTGAAAAGTGCGTGATCCGCAAACTTTCATTCCCTTTATAATTATCAATTCTTTCGATTTCGATGCGTACTACTATACTTTCCGTATTCTGTTCCATCGTCTGCACAAGCGCATTTGCGGCGCAGCCTGACGATACGAATCTTTACCGTGAGCCTTATCGTCCACAATATCACTTTACTCCCAAACACAGGTGGATCGGTGACCCATGCGGACTCGTTTACAACGAAGGAAAGTATCACGCATACAGTTGGGGGGCAGTAGAAAGCGACGATCTCGTCTTCTGGAATGAAATCAATCAGAATTCCATCCAAAATCTCCCCAAAGACATCGCTCCTTTCACGGGAAGCGTAGTCATCGACACAGAAAATACGGCCGGATATGGCGAAAATGCATTCATAGCCGTCTTCACATCTTTCGATGAAAACTCAAAAAAACAGTCGCAGTCGATAGCGTTTTCACTCGACGGGGGAAAGACGTTTCAATATTATGACCAAAACCCTGTGCTCGACATATGGAGCACTGAGTTCCGCGACCCTTCTGTCATTTGGGACAGTGAAAACAAAAGATGGATAATGGCGGTTGCGAAAGCGCTTGAGAAAAAAGTCGCTTTTTACGGCTCTCCCGATCTCAAACACTGGGAGTGGCTGAGTGATTTCGGACCGATGGGCGACTCCGAGCGATCCTGGGAATGCCCTGATCTGTTTAAACTGAAAATCGAAGGAACAGATCAGGAAAAATGGGTATTACTTGTTTCAGTCAACTGGGCTCGCGAGCAATACTTCATCGGAGATTTCAACGGTAAGGAATTTATTGCGGAGCAAACTGACTCCTACCCTCTTTACGTGGATGAAGGATTGGATTATTACGCATCCCGAGTATTCCAGAATTACTCTCCTACACAATCGGATGAAACATATACGATAGGATGGGTCAATACATGGGACTACGCACAGCAGGCACCCACAACCTACGGCAAAGGTATATGGTCGCTTCCGCGAAAATTGACTCTGGTAAAGACTTCCGACGGTCTACGTCTAAAGCAGTTGCCCTCGGAGAAACTTCGCGTGCTACGCGACGGTAAATATACTTTCTCACGTAGGTTGAAACCAGGGACAGTGGATCTGAAAGAAGTTTCGAAGATGCACAACACATATGAACTCGAAGTGGATCTCTCGTCTCCATCCAATAACGACATTGTGGGACTCAACCTGTGTTGCGGAGACGGGAGAAAAGTAGCGGTAAGTTACGATTGGGCATCAAACTATCTGAAGTTCGATAGAACCAACTCCACGGATGCCGTGCTTCCGAAATTCGATCGAATAGCATTCGCAAAGATCAAACCCGAGGACGGCCATGTCAGACTAAACATTTTTGTCGATAAGTCGACAATAGAGATATTTGCGGAAAATGGTCTGAAGACATTCTCGCTTCTGACATACCCGTCGGAAAGTCAGACGGAAGCAGAAGTATTTTCGTTAAGAGGGGGCTCAAACATAAATTTGACAGCATATCCTTTGAAATCAATCCACTGAAGCATATAGAAAGAACATGGATAAAACTCGTCTCATAACCATAGCCATTCATACTTACGACCGGGCAATACGTCTCAGAACGATCCTTGAAAGTGAGGGAATTCCGGTAACTCTTCATAATGTCAATCTGGACAATCCGGAAGTGAGCGCAGGCGTCAGACTAAGAATAGCCGAGGAAGACCTTCCGCGTGCGCTTAGGCTTCTGGAGTCAATTCAGATCATTTCGCCTGAAATTTCCGAACAATATTCGTCCGGACAACCCACGGTGCTTCTACCTGTCAATCTTGCATATATTAACGAAAACGCCGTCCTGACAGCATTTTCAATCGCTGCCCTCCATAATGC
>CAMWGM010000147.1 GCA_947173755.1 uncultured Muribaculaceae bacterium | reverse complement strand
AAGCCGTGGCACGTGCCGCCGAGAAATTTGTCCGGAGTGTTGCCGAAGGCGACAGCCGCTATGCCAAAACCCTCTTCACCGACGACGCCGTGCTCTTCGGCATACTCAACGGCACCGTTGAGCGTGGCTCCATCGAGCAGTTCTATCACAATGTCGACACCGTTGGTGCAGGCGACCGTTTCAAGGCACGCATCGACGTCCTCGCCGTCGAAGAGACCGTAGCCGTCGTCCGCGTCCTCGAAGAAGGGTGGGGCGGTACCATCGACTTCACCGACTTCCTCCTCCTGCTCAAACTCGACGGTGAGTGGAAATGCGTCGCCAAAGCCTACAATCAGAACTCCGACACCATCAGCAAATGAAAATCACAGTAATCACCGGGTCGCCCCGCAAAAACGGCAACACCTTTGCCATGGTTGACTCCTTCATCGGGACAGCCGAAGCCAAAGGTCACGAAGTCGTGCGTTTCGACGCCGCCATGATGAAGATAGGAGGCTGCCACGCCTGCATGACCTGCTTCAAGACCGGCAAAGCTTGCTCATTCGACGACGACTTCAACATCATCGCCCCCCACATCCTCGACGCTGATGCCATCCTCTTTGCCATGCCCGTCTACTGGTATTCGATTCCTGCCCAGATCAAAGGTGTCATCGACCGTCTCTTCTCCTTCTGCGTGGCAGGTAAACCCGTTCAGGGAAAGAAAATGGGACTCATATGCTGCTGCGAGGAACACGACCCCACCGTCATCGACGGCGTCAGAATCCCCATGGAACGCACCGCCGCGCTCCTCAAATGGGACATCGTCGGAGAAGTACTCATCCCCGGAGTCTTCGTCGAAGGCGACATCCACACCACCGACGGCCTCGCCCAAGCCTCCGCCCTCGCCGAAAAATTCTGATTCCCCCACCGTCCCCTTATACCCGCTAAATCGTGATTGGTCCGGATCAACACCCTTTGATCCCCACCAATCACGATTTATTTGTCACGTGAATCACAAATAACCTCTTCCGATGCAGAAAATCTCTCAAACAATAAACATAAGTTTATAATTCTCCTTTCCAGGAATGATTTTTTGAAAATTACTCGTCGTATTCATAATTCATTCATAACTTTGCAGACGGAACATCATTTTCACATGCCGCGATGGATGAATAGTCGGTTCCTTTTTCTGTCCCGACGACACTTTCCCGGGATTACTCTTTTGCTGTTTTTCCGGCTCGTTGGCATCGGATATCGCCCAATTTTTAACCGGCACATCTTATAAGAATAATATTGTAAAATGAATATTTCGTTAAGAAAAATAGTCTGCTTATTGACTTGTGTTGTTTTGATGGCCTTTACTGAAGAGGCCTGCGCAATCACAGCTCCTCTACCATCCGGGAATTCAATATCGGGCACGCTGCCCGTCCTGTATATCGACACCGAAAACCATGCCCCTGTCGTTTCTAAAGAGACATACCTTAACGGCTCTTTTCACCTTGATCCGATGGGAGTGGATGGAGTAGAACCCCTCGGAACAGAGACCTCTCCTTTGTCTCTGCAGATACGCGGCCGTGGACATTCCTCGTGGAAAGCGCCCAAGAAACCTTATAAACTGAAATTCGGAGAAAAAACGGCGATAATGGGGATGCCCAAAAACAAGCATTGGGCACTCCTGAAACCCTCCGAAAATACGGTGGCCGGTCTTCATTTAGGCAAACTCCTTGATATGGCCTGGACGCCTGATTTCAAACCCGTCGAAGTCGTGTTGAACGGAGATTATATCGGACTTTATTTTCTCACCGAGACAATCCGCATAGACAAAAACCGCGTGAATATCTACGAGCAGAAGGACAATGAGACCGACCCTGATCTGATAAGCGGAGGTTGGCTTGTGGAAGTGGATAACTATCGTGACAAATGCCAGATCACCATCCCGGAATGCAGTCGGTGGAACCTCACCTTACGCTATCACTCTCCCGAAGAGTTGTCTGCTCAGCAGTTGAAATGGCTTACCGACGAATTCAATTCCATCAATTCTGCAATTTATTCTGCCGATAAGACATCCTCCGAATGGGAAAAATATATCGACGTCGAAAGCATGGCCCGTTTCTTTATCATTCAGGAAGTGATGGACAATCCCGATGGCTTTCACGGAAGTTTCTATCTCCATAAGGATTTACCCGCTGACTCCAAGTGGATAGCCGGACCAATCTGGGATCTCGTATGTTATAACCGTGAAAAGACTGACTATACCTTCCGGATGAAAGTACACTACGGTTTCACGCCGCATTGGATCGGTGAGATCATACAATATGACAGTTTCTGCCGGGCAGTTGCTAACGTCTGGGAGCAGATTTATCCGTCTGTACTCGCTGAGATTTATGATCATATCGATTCGACGGTCCTCCCTCTTGCCTCTGCCTGGAGCAACGACTGCATGCGGTGGAATGAGGATCCATCTCAGACAGCAGACCTCAGAGCGGAAAGAATAAAAACGGCTCTTGCCCGCAACATCGAATGGTTCAATTCACATCTCCCGGAAAATCCCTGCTCATCTTCTCCCACGGTGTCCTTCGATAATGACTACCGCACCGTCAGAGTTTACAATCTTCAGGGCATCATGGTCGGAGAATTCGAAAGCCCCGCTACCGCCGCTTCTTCGTTGCCGCCAGGACTTTATATTATTGACGGCAAGAAAGTGAGGATTACCGATTGATGCCACCTCATTCTCCGTCTGCCCCTGAATGCAGCCCTTGTCACGTATAATCTATCGCCGGGATCGGGACAAAGTTATGCCTTCTCACCGTACATAAGTCGTCCGGCGATAGCAGAAATAGCATCGGCTAAGTACTTATCTAAGCCTTTAGTGATGCCAGGACTGTCACCTTGCACGACTCTCCTAAGGTGTCGTCCGATGACATTCCCCATATTAAATCACAGTCAGAATTGGCATCGCCAAGTGTCGCTGCGATAGATGAGAGTTCCGACATTTTCGGCTGCTTATTGCCGTAACGGAAATCAATCAGCAGTTTGTTTACTTTGTCGATCCCGCATGGCAGACCGTTTATGGCCGCGTTAAGAGCCTCGGAAATATCGGCTCCGCTTGCAGTTATAATCCGGTTCTCACCGTCAGCCGACAAAACGCTTTCGATATCCTCTTTGTCGATATTGATTAATCCTGAAGTCTCAACGATACTGTCGATTTCCTCAACGTTCCCATAGACGGGAAAGCCGTTCCATTCTGATATTTCTTTCGTCATGTTTCTTAGTATTTTTATTGCTTTATCGGTGTCATTTTCTGTAATTCCGATTATGGGATTTGTCTCGACATAGTGGTCATGCTGCGAAGGGTAAAAGTCATCGAGATCATCGATTATCACATAATTGGGGCGTCCGTTTCTGTTGAGCCATCCATCTATCTCCCCTCCGCGTGAAACACAGGTTGCTCCGCAGGCAAGTATGCCGCGAATCTCCCCCGGCAGATCTCTCACTTCCCACATCATCCGCAAACTGCCGAGACCATGAGCATAGCGCCATGATGAAGAGATGACAATCTCTGCTTCTGTCGCGTCTATTATCTTTTTAAGATTGGCGACTGAGCAAGGGTCAAAAATCGGCCCCCAGGCATCTTTGGGCGTCTCACCCTCTACAGCGAGTCGGGCCTGATAGCGGTCGGTGTTCAGCACACCGTCAAAGTCGAGAAATATTACAGGTCGAGTCATAGCTGTTCCTCAAGTGATTAAAATATTTGTACCGCAAAATTATGACAGAGGTGTCTCATTTTGCGGTACAATCTCAATCTATTTGGAGAGTTCTACAATTTTATGGAGGATTTCGTCATACAGTTCTTTATTGTACGTTCTGTATCTTGGATGGTACGTTCTGAATGTCTTCTCCGGAAGTCCGGCACTCTTAATCTTAACAAGTTGATTCGTTTCAAATCCCTCAATTGTAATAAATTCAGAATCTGGAAATTTGTTTGATATATCGGTGTCGTAATCGGGCCCGGTAAGAAATATGCATACTTCCGGATCAAGAATCGACACCTCATCAGGAATAACATTGAAATATTCCAGTTCGGCTTTAATAACTCCATCTGAAGGTGCGCCAGAATCGTCTTCTTTCCCGAATTTGAGGATGTTATTCCATACAAAGCAATTTGTGTCAGGATTACCGAGCATCGCATTAAGCTGACGAATAGTATTCCAAAATTGAGATCGAGTTCTATTACGTCCCATGTTATGGAGTACGTATTCTTCGGTGAGAGTTTCAGCGGTATTCTTTTCAATATTTGACTCCGTTTGGTTATTCCAACCATTGGTTTCCTTACCGAAAATCATTAACTTAATCGGTGCTGTCACATAATCCTCCTCCCATATACGCAGAAGAAGCGGCCATGAGAAATCCTTGTCGGCATCATTTTTTGAACTTAGAAGATGCCCAAACAAGTTATTAAGATCTGACAGTTTAGAATTATACAGTCGTAACAGTTTAGTGTTGAGTTCCATTTTCTGTTTTCATATAAAATATATTTAGACTCTTCACGGCGAGTCTTTTAGCCGGTTGCGCAATAAAAGAGGACACAACGCTCTTTTGGTTCTTTCTTTCGGTAAGGCTCTGGTAAGCCCGGAATCAAGATTGAAGCAAAAGCCACCTACGTCCTCAGGTGGAGGAAACACGGCTTGCCCTTGACTTCCATCGTATGATTCCATGTAGAATTTACCAGATTTTACCGAATCGGATGGTTGTCAGTGAAAGTAATGCAATATTTTATTTCTGTTTTATTATATCT
>CAMWGM010000146.1 GCA_947173755.1 uncultured Muribaculaceae bacterium | reverse complement strand
ATTCGGATAGAATTCATAAGAAATAGCGACCGGGAAAATGTTAAGCGAAGCAAGATTCTCAGCCGTTTTACCCTTTCCGCCCAGCGCGAGCATCTTTATGACGCTTTCCTGTGTGTGGTCACTTGAGTCTTTGGCCCGTCCCTGACGTTGGGCTATCCATATACTTTCATGCTTTTCATTAACTGCATGATGTATGTAGGCAGACAGTTGACGGGCTGCATCGAGAGCCTGACGGGCAGGAAGATTTCTCTTCACTATGAAACTGCCGTTCAGTTTTACAAGATGAGTGATCCAATCGTAGATGAGAAGATTGTCGCCGATGGCGACTTCCGAAGTCTTCATACCTTTACGCAGGAAACACAGATTGATGAATGATGCATCAAGTACAATGTCGCGATGGTTGGAAATGAAGGTGTACGATTGATCGGTATGGACATTGTCAAGTCCTGTTGATGTCACTCCCGAAGTGGTCTGGGCTTCGAGACGGCTCAGAAACTGTGCCATCACACGGGTCTGAAAGTCATTCTTGCCGCGGCAACTTTTAAGGAGTTTGACAAAATCGGAAAAGTCACTCTCTGGGATTACCCATTTCATAGCATGAGCGAATCCCGGATCATTTACCATAGCATCCATACTCCTTGCGAAATCATCGTCGCTATAAGGAGCTATATCTGAAAAATCTAATTCGTGTGCGTCCATTCTTACGCTTGAATAATTGGGTTGAGCCGATACCGGTCATTTTCTCCGTGAGAGACCAAGTCACAGGTATCTGACATCTAAACCGAGTAGTCGAAACATTGTTGGGTCAAAGGTATGAAAATTAGTTAAAATTGACAAGTACTCAAGCATTAGAAATGCCGGATTAATCAATTTTTTAATATTTTTAAATAATTTGACCCCGTTAAAGTTCAACCACCGTAATTCCCGCTCCACCGAAACGCACATCTTCGTCACGGGCAGACTTAACGCCTGCGACTGTCGAAAGATATTGCCTGATCGCCTGCCGCAGTGCTCCTGTCCCCGTTCCGTGGAGAATCCTTACACGCGGAATCGAGAATCTGATGGCATCATCTATAAAATAGGTGACTGCCTGAATGGCTTCGTCGGCCCTCATTCCTCTGACGTCGATCTCCTGTTTGAAATCGAGTTGCCGTTTATGATCGGAATCGATGGTCGACATTCCGACACTCGATTTCTGATCCTGTTTTGGCTTGGCATTAGTAGGAGTCAGCCTCGAGAGTTTGACAGTGGTTTTAAGGTTTCCGAACACCACCTGCGCATTTTTTCCTTCTATCTGCAGAATGGTGCCTATAGTGTTTCCTCCATCAAGTTTAACGTTCGATCCCTCTACGAGTGCCTCCGGCAAACGGCCCGGATTATCCTGATTTTTGGGTTTCCTTTTTGCTTTGGGAGCCTTTGAAAGGAGAGCGTTCGATTGGTTTTCATCCTTTTTCCTTTCGAGGGCTATCCGTTCATCCTTAAGTTTTTTCCGGGCTTCGAGTGTCTTCTCACGCTCGGCATTCGCCGATTTTATGTCGGCGATAGTCCTTTCGATGATGGCATTCGATGAATCAAGTATACGTTTTGCTTCAGTGCGTGCTTCCTCGATGATTTCTCTCCGTTTCGTTCGCAGGGTGTCAGCGTCTGACGTATATTGCTCGATTTTCTCTTCGAGATGTTTCTCCTTTCGCTTTATGTCCGCACGCTTATTTTCCCAATATCTTTTGTCGCGGGCGATGTCGAGCAGATAGTTGTCGAGGTTGATGTAGTCGCTGCCTACAATTTTCTCGGCTTCATCGATAATCTCTTTTGACAGTCCTATCTTACGGGCGATTTCCACCGCGAACGAACTTCCGGGATGCCCAATCGATAGACGGAACATCGGTTGCATCAGTTGACGGTCATAGAGCATTGATCCGTTCATCAATCCGGGAGTCTCTTCGGCAAAATGCTTCAGATTCTGATAATGGGTGGTAACGACACCCCACATTTTTTGACGGTTCATCTGATCGAGAATCGCTTGGGCGAGGGCACCTCCGATCTGAGGCTCGGTGCCCGACCCCATTTCGTCAATTAGGAAGAGAGATGTGGATCTACCGTTCCTGAGCATGAATTTCATGCTTTTCAGATGGGAAGAGTATGTCGACAGGTCATCCTCGAGCGACTGATCGTCGCCGATATCGACGAGAATGTCTTTGAAAATTCCGAAGTGAGAGTTTTCATAAACGGTTGGAAGCAGCCCGCACTGGGTCATATATTGCAGCGTTCCGACTGTCTTTAGGCAGACGGATTTACCACCGGCATTCGGACCGGAGATCACGAGTATTCTGTCCTTTTCGGTCAATGTGATGTCCATCGGCACAATCTCACGTCCACGTTTTTCCAGACTGAGTTTGAGAGCGGGGTGGCAAGCATGATACCATTCTAGTTCACATGCGTCGTGCAGATGGGGCATATTTCCACCTGCCACATATGCATATTTCGCTTTTGCGAGAATGAAATCAAGTTGATAGACAACATCCGCACAATCATCTATCAGTTCTATTTCCGGACGGAGAAGATCAGACAGAGATATCAGAATTCTGATGATCTCCCTTTGTTCTTCCATCTGAAGTTCTCTTGTGAGGTTGTTCGTCTCGACAACTTCAGCCGGTTCGATAAAAACTGTTTTACCCGACGCGGATTCATCATGCACGATGCCCTGAATCTTTCTTTTGTGCATTGGCGAGACCGGTATTACCAATCTTCCGTCACGCATTGAGGGGACGGTGTCTGCATCGAGAAATCCTTGAGCCACGGCATTTGCCACAACTTTCCTCAGAATTGAATTCACGCGTCCCGACATACTCCGCAGTTGCCTCCTTATATCTGCCAGTTGGGGTGAAGCATTGTCTTTCACATAGCCGGTGTTTACATCTATCACACGGTCGATGCCCTGCTGGAGTTGCGGAGGAATATATTGTAGCGGCTCTGCTATATCCGCGAGTCTTTGAAAGACCGGCTTGCCGTTATCTTGTTTTTTTGACTGAAAGTAAGAATTGACATCCGCGAAACACCCGAGCATCTTTCTGACAGCGATGAGATCTTTTATCTCGAGAAAAGTTCCGGGAACTTTTATTGCTTTCAGCATATCGGTAATGTCGGAAAGTCCGTTCAGAGGTACTTCAGCATCGGATCGTCTTGCCGCGAGCATTTCGCTGACCGCTTCCAGTCTCTCCTTGACAGCGTTGTAATCCGTAAGGAAATCCATTTCGTCGCATTTGAATTTTGATCCTTCACAAGAGCAACGTTTCCTTATTTCCTGCCTGACACTATCAAATCCTAATTTGGCTTCTATTTTTTCAGGATATATCATCTGTGTTTTTTTTGCTATTTTAGTTTTATAAGGTCAGTCCATCTTGTAGTAGGAGATGGCGACCTGTGTTCGTGCCTGATCATATCCGCAAATGGTTTTGCCTTTCCGGGATTATCCGGCGTATTGTATCGTTGAGATCCGACAGTGACGGTATCACGGCCTTCAAGACGATTGATCAGATCGACTGCCTTGTCGATTCTGCGTAGTTTTGCCGATTTTTCCGGCGAATAGTCGAAGAGATCCGGCTGACAGACCGATCCGTCAGAAATCCCCAACATCATTACCCCTGCTTTTTTATAGTGATATCCCGGTTTAAATATCAGTGAGAGTGCTTTGTGTGCTGCCTCGACTATTTCCAGTGTCGACGATGTCGGGTTCGCAAGGCGAAAGTCTATCATATTTCCATATTGGGGCAGATCCTCTCGGAAGCGGTTTGTGACCACGAAGACCCCGACTATCGATGCGACTGATTTCTGTCTTCGCAGTTTCTCGGCTCCGCGGGCTGCAAAGTTGACCACATGGGTCCTGAGTTCGTTGATATCCGTGATCATTCCTTCGAAACTTCTGCTTGTCAGGATAGTCTTTTTCGCGACTATCTCTTCATCTTCTATGCAATCTTTTCCGTTCAGTTCAAAATATGTTCTCTGGAGGACTATGTTAAATCTGTCCTTCACCCATTCCACCGGTTTGTCGGCAAGTTGAAGGGCTGTCTCCACTCTTTCCCTGAGAAAGCGTGGTGCTAACCTGCGGCCAATTCCCCATATATCCCTGATCTCGGTCATGTTCAGAGCCTTTCGTCGTTGTTCCTCGGTGGTGATCATGCAGCAGCGATTGTATGCCGGATATTTTTTCGCAAAACTCACAGCGACTTTGGCGAGGGTTTTGGTTGGAGCGATTCCGATACTGATCGGCATTCCTGTGAATTTTTTTACTCGGACAGCGAGTTGCTCCCCCCACAGTTTAGCTATGTTCGCTTCATGAGGAGGAAGCATGCAGAAAGCCTCGTCGATCGAGTATCTGAAGAAAGTAGGTGCGCTTTTTCTGATGAGGCTCATGACACGCGCAGTCATATCGGCATACAGTTCGTAGTTGCTTGAGAAGGCTGTGATACTGTCGTTGCCGTAAGCCTGCCTGAGTTGATAGTAGGGGAGACCCATTTTTACGCCCATGGCTTTTGCTTCGCGGCTCCTGGCCACTACGCAACCGTCATTGTTGGAAAGCACTACCACCGGTTTACCTTCAAGATCGGGCCGGAAGACACGCTCGCAACTGACGAAGCAATTGTCACAGTCACAGATGGCATAAAGACGCTTCGGCGACTTCAGACTTTCCATTTTTTTATTGTCCATACCACCACTACCCATTCATCAAATTCGTCTGCACTCGAGATCCTTATGGATTGAAACGATTTGTTTGCCG
>CAMWGM010000145.1 GCA_947173755.1 uncultured Muribaculaceae bacterium | reverse complement strand
AAAGACTATTTAAGAACTCTTCTTAAAAACTATGGATTTTGATGCGGTTGCCCTGAAAGGGATGTGAACAAGTTGGGGATGTATGCTATTTTATTAATATAACATAATTTCCATTCTGATGAAAAAAAGGACTATATACTCTTTCTTCAAAGAGACAGCAGACAATTATCCCGGGAATTGGGCTATAATAGAGGAGGACCGCACCATCACATTCTCCGAACTTGACCGAATGGTTGATGCAATCGCGGCCAAATTTTATGATAGTCGACCAAAGGCGGTAGGTATCGTAATGCACCACGGTGCAGAACAGATAGCGGCAATGCTCGCCGTGTTGAAGAGCGGCGCATTCTATGTTCCTGCCGAACCTTCGCTTCCCCAGGAACGAATAGACTACATGATGCAGAGTGCAGGCGTAGATTTCATAATCAATGACAACTATTGCAAACACCTGAAGGCTGCCGACAAGATTATGGAAGACCGAAGCGAGCCTGCCGGACTTGCATATGTGCTTTATACTTCAGGAACTTCAGGCAAACCGAAGGGAGTAAGTGTAGAGAATCATTCAGTGGTCAATTACTGCGAGGCTTTCGAGGAGGAGTTCAAGACCGGTCCCGGAGATGTGATGCTTCAATATTCCGTTTGCTCATTTGATATATTCGTCGAGGAAGTGTTTACAACACTGCTGAACGGAGCGGCGCTCTGCATACCGTCGCATGCGGTACATAACGGTTCTCTCACAGGTCTATTAAAATTTGCCGAGAGGCATGGAGTAACGATAATCGACGGTTTCCCGTATCTGCTTGCTGAGATGAACAAACTCGACTACATCCCGAAATCGATTAAACTCATAATCAGCGGAGGCGACGTGATTCGCGCAAGTTATATCAGCAGACTCAAGGATCTTGGTATTAAGATATATAATACGTATGGCCCAAGCGAAACGACAGTTTGCTCGAACTACTTCCGCGTTGACAATGCCGAGCCGCTCGAGGACGGCACCTTCCCGATAGGAAAAGCCGTAAAGGGTGTCGAGGTAAAAATACTCGACAAGGATCTTAAAGAGGTTGCGGAAGGAAGTGTTGGAGAAATCTGTATTTTCGGCGAGGGAGTGAGCCGGGGGTATATTAACAATGCTACGGAGCAGACAAATTTCTTGACATGGATCGACGGAAGAAGAATGTATCGCAGCGGTGATCTGGGATATGAACTTTCAGATGGGAATATCGCTTTCCTCCACAGAAGGGACGATCAGGTGATGATACTCGGAAAGAGGGTAGAACCTGAGGAAGTTGAAAATGTGCTTAACACGTGTCCGCAGGTAGAAAGAGGAGTGGTAAGGGCATTCCTTGACGAGGGGGGACTGCATTATCTCACGGCATATGTCATTCCTAAGGAAGGAGCGACCGTGAAGGAGATAAGGTCATTTCTCAGCGAGAGACTCACAGACTTCATGGTGCCTGAGTTTTTCGTAAAAGTAAAGGAAATTCCACTCACACGCAGGGGAAAAGTAAACGTCGGGGCGCTACCTGTCGTTATGAAGGAGGGTGGTGTCTAATTCACGGTTTAAAAGATGGAGCACGATAAGATCAAGATCAGAGGGGCCAAGGTCCATAACCTCAAGAATATTAATGTTGACATCCCATTAGGAAAGATAGTGGGGATCGCAGGAGTATCCGGCTCAGGCAAGTCATCGCTTGCGTTGGGCGTACTTTATGCCGAGGGCTCCCGACGATACCTTGAAGCGCTGTCGACCTATACAAGAAGGAGGATATCGCAAACTTCGAGAGCAGACGTTGATGAGATACTTCACGTCCCGGCCGCAGTGGCTCTTCATCAGCGTCCCGGCGTCCCGGGCGTCAGGAGTACGTTCGGAACCGGAACCGAATTGCTCAACAGTCTTCGACTGATGTTCTCACGTCTCGCAAGTCATAAATGTCCGAAATGCGGACACTACCATAAACCATCACTCGAAGTTGCGGCTGAAAAGGAACTGATATGTGAAAATTGCGGCGCCCATTTTTTCGGCCCCGGCGCAGAGGATCTTGCATTCAACAGTAGGGGAGCATGTGAGAAATGCGGAGGCACGGGAGTGGTGATGACGGTGGACCGATCGACTCTTGTCCCTGACGAAACTCTGTCAATCGATGAGGGGGCAGTGGCTCCATGGAACAGTCTGATGTGGTCGCTCATGACTGACGTATGCCGTGCGATGGGAGTCAGAACCGATGTTCCGTTCAATCAGTTAAACGATGAAGAGCGGGATATAGTTTTCAACGGCCCGGCTGTAAAGAAGACCATTCTTTATAAGGCAAAGAAGAGCGAGACGGCTGGGGAACTTGATTTTACTTACTACAACGCGGTGTATACCGTGGAGAACGCGCTCGCCAAAGTGACCGATGAGAAAGGGATGAAACGTGTGGAGAAATTTCTGAAAAGCGAAATCTGTCCCTGCTGTCACGGCACGCGTCTGTCGGAGGCGGCCCGCGCGCCGAGGATCGATGGCATAGGACTGGACAAAGCGACCGCAAAGACCCTTACCGATGCAATAGAGTGGGTAAAGGCAGTGCCGTCCACTCTTCCTGAAGAAATGAGACAGATGGCTTCGAACATCGGAGAATCGTTTCTTCTTACGGCTCGACGGCTCGTGGATCTGGGGCTCGGTTATCTGAGTCTCGACCGTGCGTCGTCGACACTTTCGACCGGAGAACGCCAGCGTCTGCAACTGGCGCGGGTTGTGAGAAACCGGACAACAGGCATACTTTATGTTCTCGACGAACCTTCCATTGGGTTGCATCCGGCCAACATCAATGGACTGAAAGGGGTTATGTATGATCTGATCGCGGATGGAAATTCCATAGTGCTCGTTGATCATGACACCCAAATTCTGCGTGCCGCCGACTGGATGGTGGAACTCGGACCCGGAGCAGGAGCAAACGGGGGAAGGATAATCGCGGAAGGAACTATCCCGGAGATTGAACAAAATCCTGACTCAAAAATCGGAACGTTCCTTTCAGGCGTCGGGGAACGCAGAATCAGGCCGGAGATCTCATCACAAGAGATGTTTGAGAGCGGTTGCATCGGAATGAGAACAAAGCAGATACATACGGTGAAACCGTTGGAGATCCGTCTACCCAAAGGTCGTCTCACAGTCGTTACCGGTGTCTCTGGTTCAGGTAAGACTACAATGGTGCTTGAGAGTCTCGTTCCGGGTCTTCAGGCTGCGATAGCGGGTAAAAGTTTGCCCGAACATGTCGTTGCGGTTGATGTTCCGGGCATCAGACATGTGAAACTGATTGATTCAACCCCTATCGGTGCGAATGTAAGATCGACCGTCGCTACTTACGCAAACATACATGACGAGTTGCGTAAGATATTCGGAAGATCTTCTGGGGCTAAGGCGCAGGGATTGAAAGCGGGAGATTTCTCGTATAATACCGGAAGTCTGCGGTGTCCTGTCTGTGACGGAACCGGGACGGTAAGCCTCGATGTTCAGTTTCTGCCTGATGTGGATATTCCATGCCCGGAATGTAAGGGATCCCGCTATGGCAAGGAAGCCTGGAGTGTGAGGATACCCGGAGCCTCAGGCCGTGAAGTTTCTTTACCGGAACTCATGGATGACGATGTTGAGGTGGCCGGGGAAGAATGCTCTGCTCATAAAAGCGTAGCTTCACGATTGGCGACACTTGAAAATCTCGGCCTCGGGTATCTGACTCTCGGAGAGGCGACACCAAGTCTTTCGGGAGGGGAAGCCCAACGACTGAAACTTGCTACCGAGATGGGAAGGGAGCAAAGTGACACATTGTTTGTTTTCGATGAACCGACTATCGGACTTCATCCCCTCGACGTCATTAAACTCATTGAAGTGTTCCAGCGACTGATTGATCTTGGCGCGACAGTGGTAGTGATCGAGCATGATCTTGACGTTATCCGCAACGCTGACTATATAATTGATATGGGTCCCGGCGGCGGTGAGGCGGGAGGAAGAGTGGTGGCGGAAGGAACTCCGGCAGAAATATCAAGAAATTCCAGAAGCGTGACGGGTTCATTTATAAAAATGTGCGACAATGGCAGAAATAAGAAAAATAAGTGATATCGATGAACTTATGCTGTGGCGGTCAGAAGTGATAAGACATGTTTTCGGGGAGGATGCTGACGATGATCTTCTTTCCGAAAACAGATGCTACTACGTCCGCCATATTACGGACGGTACCCATATAGCCATCATCGCTTCATCAGACGGGAGAGACTGCGGATGCGGAGGATGCTGCTTCAGCGATGAACTGCCTTCGCCCGACAATCCTACGGGGAAGTGCGCATATCTGATGAACATCTATGTCCGTGAGGAATTCAGGAATAAAGGCTTAGCCCATCAGATCGTTTCATGGTTGGTGGAGGAGTCGCAGAACCGTGGGTGCGGGAAAATCTATCTGGAGTCTACTGCGGACGGGAAACCTGTTTACACGTCGCTTGGATTTCACGATATGGCCGATATGATGAAATACTCAGACTAAGATTATTGAAATCCGTCGAAGGGGATCAAAGAACGGTATATTCAGCCTCTCTTTTCTTGGAGAATGCACGGGTGAAAATGAAATCAATGAGTTTATATTTCAGCCCACCATGTTTTCGGGCATTGCGGGGGCAATGAGTGATGCATCTGCCGCAGGAAATGCATCTGTCTTTTATCGTTAATGTCGGATCAGCGGTGCTTATAGCGTCGGCAGGACAATCTGCGGCGCATCGTCCGCAACTGTTGCATAAATTCCTGTCGACCATAGGAATGAGACCGACGCTCATAGTTTTCTTATATGG
>CAMWGM010000144.1 GCA_947173755.1 uncultured Muribaculaceae bacterium | reverse complement strand
GGAGAGTGACAGTATGGCACGCGCATGACCCATATCGATCTTTTTGTCGCGCAAACCGAGTTGCACCTGGGCCGGAAGACGGAGCAGGCGCAGATAGTTGGCTATCGTGGTGCGTTTCTTTCCGAGGCGTTCCGAAAGTTGCTCCTGAGTCATTCCGTGACTGTCCATGAGTTTGCGGAAAGTCAATGCGATCTCGATGGCGTTGAGATCCTCACGCTGAATGTTTTCGATCAGCGCCATCTCGGTCAGTTCGGCGTCGGAGGCGGTGCGCACGTATGCGGGCACGCGCGTAAGACCGGCCAGACGTGCCGCTCTGAACCGACGCTCGCCTGCAATGATCTGATAGGTGTCGCCGCCGGTCTTCCTGAGCGAAAGCGGCTGGATGATGCCGTGTTCACGTATGGATTGTGCGAGTTCGGCAATCGCTTCTTCGTCGAAGTCGGTGCGGGGCTGGTCGGGATTAGGGGATATTTTGTCGAGGTCGATGTCATTGATGGCCGACATTCCACGGGCGGGAGTGTCGTCCATTTCGATGAGTGAGTCAAGACCTCGGCCGAGAGCCGGACGTTTGTTTGGCGCCATGCTTAAGAGTTTTTAGCGATGAGTTCCTTTGCGAGAGCGACGTGAGAGGTCGATCCTCGCGAGTCGGCATCATAGAGGAGGGCGGGGAGCCCGTGGCTCGGAGCCTCACTGAGACGTATGTTGCGGGGGATGACAGTGTCGAACACCATCGGCCCGAAATGCCCTTTGAGTTCTTCGTAGATCTGGTTGGCCAGACGAAGGCGGGCGTCATACATCGTCAGCAGAAAACCCTCGATCTCAAGATCGGGGTTGAGTTTGGTCTTTATGATGCGTATTGTGTTGAGGAGTTTCGTGATACCTTCGAGGGCAAAATATTCTGCCTGAACAGGGATGATCACCGAGTCGGCTGCGGTCAGGGCGTTGACTGTGATCAGGCCGAGCGAAGGCGAGCAGTCGATAAGGATGAAGTCATATTTATCTTTGACGGGAGCAAGCGCGCGTTTGAGCACATTCTCACGCCCCTGTTTGCCAATGAGTTCGATCTCGGCACCTGCAAGGTCGATGCGCGAGCCGATGAGGTCGAGACCTTCGCAACAAGTTGCCACCTGGGATCCTTCGACAGGATAATCGTCGACTAGACATTCATAAATCGATGAGGGCATACTCTTGGGGTCGATGCCGTAGCCGGAAGTAGCATTAGCCTGAGGATCAGCGTCGACTATAAGGGTGCGTTTGCCTTCGGCAGCAAGCGAAGCCGCAAGATTGATGGTGGTGGTGGTCTTGCCGACACCACCCTTCTGGTTTGCTATCGCGATGATTTTACCCATTACACTTCTATGAAGAGACAAATTATTTGCAAAGTAAGCAAAAATTACTCAAAATTTGCTTTCGCAAACCTTTAAAACGTTTTAAAATGTTGAAAACTTTTCAAAACGAGCCCTGAAAAATAGCATTTTCCGCAATATTCGCCCCGATGCGGGTGAGTAGGGCGCAAAAAAAATTACTCGTCATCGCGACGAATAACTTTCTTACCTTAAATATAATACCATG
The DNA here is from genome assembly GCA_947173755.1 of uncultured Muribaculaceae bacterium. Taxonomy (GTDB): domain Bacteria; phylum Bacteroidota; class Bacteroidia; order Bacteroidales; family Muribaculaceae; genus Duncaniella. The sequence goes on along the minus strand of CAMWGM010000144.1, from coordinate 3,247 downwards.
AAAAACTTGGTGCAAATATAAGAATACTTTTTTGCAAAACCAAATTTAGTTCCTGTATTGGCAAATATTAAGGAAAAACAGGCGAATATTTAATGGGTTAGGATATGGATGGATTTCGGGCTGAAGTAAATGTTTCAGGTTATATATAATTATGTGGTAAAAATCAAGAAAAGCAGGCTGAGCGGAAGAAAGACTGCAGAGAATAGACCGGCGAGTGAAATGAACGCCGACATCACACTCTCTTCGTAAGAGAGCGTGACTATGCTTAACTATTTGAAAATTAAGATTATAAATGTGAGATTTATAAAACATAAACCAAGTTAGCCCGGTTGTCTCGTGAAAAAATGTAAAATATTTGGTTAAAAATTCACCTTTCTTCAAAATTAAGGCAGGCAAAACTTGGCTTGAATGAAAAATTTACATATCTTTGCAGTCAATCCAAATCTCTTACGAAGAGAACGCGTGGCCGATCGATACTGTCTTCCGCGCCTTTCTTCGCTCACGTCATTCTATTTGCTAGATAAATCTCATCATTTAACATCTTAATACAAGTATCATGAAAAAAAATCGCAAGGCTCCGTCGTCAGGGCTTAGCATTCTCTCTGACAGGACTTTGGCCTGCTCAGCGCTGACGCTTTGTCTGATGTGCGGAACCGCCATGACAACTTGGGCGGCCGATGCACAGGCTCCTCAGAGTGCTCAGCAAGCTGCAACCCAGCGCATTTCCGGTACAGTCGTCGACGAACTCGGAGAGCCTATGGCAGGTGTCTCAATCGTTGAAAAGGGTTCGAAGAACGGTGTCGCCACCGACCTCGACGGTAACTTCTCGCTCAACGTCCGCCGCGGAACAGATCTCACTTTCTCTTACATCGGTTACAAGCCTCAGACTGTGAAGATCGGTTCGCAGACCACACTTGACATCAAGATGGAGCCCGACGAGAATATGCTCGACGAGGTTGTGACCATCGGTTACGGTACGGTGAAGAAACGCGACCTCACCGGTGCGGTTTCTTCCGTCAAGAACGAGGACATCACGCTTTCGCCTACCTCCAACGCAATGGATGCTCTCCAGGGAAAGGTGGCAGGTCTTGACATCACCCGCTCTTCGGGTCAGGCAGGTGCGACTCCCGCTGTCCAGTTGCGCGGTACACGTTCGTTCACAGCCGAAGGTACTCCTACCTATATTATCGACGGCATGCCCGGCGACGTCAACACCATCAACCCCAACGATATCGAGAGCATCGAGGTGCTCAAGGATGCTTCGTCGACCGCTATCTATGGTTCGGCAGGTGCAAACGGTATCATCATCGTTACTACCAAGAGCGGTAAAGAGGGTAGAACCGTTGTAAACTTCAATGCTTATGTCGGTGTCAACGGCTGGTCGACTGTTCCCAAGGTTTTCGACTCCAAAGGTTTCTATGACCTGCGCGCTCAGTCAATCAAGGCAGGCGGTGGCTCGACCGATCCTATCAACGTGCTCGGCAATGCTTATCTCCCCTATCAGAACGCTCTCGATGCCAATCCCAATCTGAGCGTCGACTCATGGCTCGGTGCCAACTCGATCGATTGGACCGACGCGCTTCTGAAGACAGGTGTCACACAGAACTATTCGATCTCTGTCAGCGGTGGTACTGAAAAAACCAAGGCTTACTTCTCGCTCAACTTCTCCGACGAGCAGGGTCAGTACAGCAATGACAACAACAAGATCTACTCGACCAATATCCGCATCGACCACAAACTCCGTAACTGGCTCGATATAGGTGTCAACCTCCAGGGCAGCTACACCTACCGCAACTCGGCCTATGCCAAACTGGAAGGCGTGCTCAAACAGAGCCCTATCGGTTCGCTCTACGATGCCGACGGCAATGTGAACATCTCGCCTGTTGCCGGTAGCGACACCCCGAGCCTCCTGCTCAACAACCACGACAACTACCGCAACAACTATCAGCAGACACGCATCTACTTCAACCCCTATATCCGCGTCACCCCCATCAAGGGTCTTACATGGGAGAGCCGTGTCAACGCATCGTTGATCTTCAACACCCACAACCAGTTCCAGGGCGAAGGATCTTACCTTTATTATAACGCCAGCACAATCGCTGCCACCGGTCCCAACGCCAATGTCTGGGCAAAGGTTACTCAGGACAATTATGTCAACTACAAGTGGGAGAACATCCTCACCTATACTTTCGACATCAACAAGATCCACAACTTCACCGTCACGGGCGTAACTTCGTGGAACCACAACCGTCAGTCGGAACTCTATGGCGAAGGTACCAACATCTCATCGAACTCCTACCTCTGGCACAACCTCAGCGAAGGCGAGGCTAATCTCGCCAACACTCTGGCCAGGACTAATTACATCATGTCAAAGGGTATGGGTCTCGTAGGACGTATCAATTACTCGTTCGCAGGCAAATATCTCGCCAGTGTCTCTGTCCGTCATGACGGTTCGTCGCGTCTTGCTGACGGCAACCGCTGGGATACATTCCCCGCATTCTCACTCGGCTGGCGCATCTCTGACGAGGCTTTCATGGACCGTCTGCGCGACAAAGGTCTCGAGAACCTCAAGATCCGTGTCGGTTACGGTGTCACCGGTACCGCTTCGATCGCTCCCTATTCAAGTTTCTCGTCGTTCATCCCCGGTATGACCATCCTCGGCGACGGTGTCTCCAACACAAGTTACTTCACCCAGAACATCGCCAACCTCGCGCTGACATGGGAAAAATCGAAGAGTTGGAACTTCGGTGTTGACGCAAGCCTCCTGAAGGGTCGACTCGAAGTGACCGCCGACTACTACCGCACCAATACCGAAGGTGTGATCTACGGCCGCAACGTGCCCGTGACCAGCGGTGCGTTCGATGCTTCCAAATTCTACACTACCAACGTCAACGTCTGCCAGACTCTTAACAACGGTATCGAACTCGCAGTGACCGGCCGTCCGTTCATCGAGCGTCACCCCGGTGATTTCTCATGGACTATCAACGCCACCTTCACCGCAAACCACGAGAAGATCACCCGCCTTACCACTCCCGATCAGGAATACATCACCAACGGCGATGGCGGTAACGTCTACTACAAGGGTTATCCCGTAAACTCTTACTACCACTACAAGTTGCTCGGCACCTGGACCAATGCTGAAGAGGCTGATGCCGCAGTGTTCGGCTGCAAGCCCGGCGACCTCAAGGTGTTCGTCCCCGACATGAACCACGACGGCCCCGGTAAATTCTCCCGCTGGGAGGAAATC
>CAMWGM010000143.1 GCA_947173755.1 uncultured Muribaculaceae bacterium | reverse complement strand
ATCCTTCAGATAGCCAAGCTTTTCCCCATGGTTCTGATAATAAGGATAGTTGTAGATGGTGGCCATCGTGCCCATCTCGTCGAACCCGTCGATGAGCATACCCTCATGGTCCATGTCGGAGAATCCCATCGGGCCGATCATCTCGTCCATGTGATTGTCGAGAGCCCACTGTTCGGCTGCCTTGAAGAGCGCTTCCGACACGGCGGCATCGTCGATGAAATCCACAAATCCGAACCGCGCCTCGCGTCGGCCGGTCTGCTCGTTGAGTTTGTGGTTGATGATGGCCGTGATACGCCCGACAGGCTTACCGTCGCGGTAGGCCATGAACGACTGTGCCTCGCAGAAGTCGAAAGCCGGATTGACGTCGGGGAGCAGGGTGTTGACATCGTCAAAGATCAGCGGCGGCACGAAATAGGGATTGTCCTGATAAAGGTCAATCTGAAATTTCACATATTTGCGCAACTCGCTTTTGACGGGCTTGACAGGTTTGACTGTAATTGACATTAGGATATTCGGGATGGATAAGGATTTAGAACTGGGGGAGTGCCGGACGGGCCGACGAGTTGAGCCACACGAGCAGCGCCACCATTGCCACGAGAAAGAGGATTATGGCGACCATGAGGGCGTTGACGGGCCGCTCGGCCAGCGACAGACGCAGGGCGTTGACCGAGCGGTAGCGGCGCGAAGGATCGGGGTTCATGCAGCGGGCGGCTATCTTGCGCAGCCTCTGATGGCCCGGGGCGTCGGGGCATGCGTCGAGAGCCTGCGAGAGCACTACGCCGAAATCATAGATGTCCTGAGCCGTGTCGTCGCGCGACAGTTCGTTCTTCTGGTCGAACCCTACGTCGATGAGTTTGAGGTTGCCGACATTCTCGGTGAAGATCACTCGCGAGGCCGTGAGAGGATGATGGACGAGGTGGTTGGTCTGGATATAGTCGAGTGCCTCGAGGAGGTCGCGGGTGATCTTGTTGATATGATCCTCGGTCACCTTCCCCTCCCTGATGAGTTTGGCGAGCGAATCGCCATAGACATCGTCGGTGATGATGCATCGGCCCAGACCCGGTACATCTTCGAAATCATTTATCATGATGATGTGGGAATGGGCCAGATTATATCTCACCTCAAACTCCTTCTCGATCATAGCCACAAACTTCGGATCGTCCTTGAGTTCGGGACGCAGTGTCTTGAGCATAAGCCATTTGCCATGCTTCTTCGCGGTATAGACATGATAGAATTCCTCATCCCATTCGGGGAGGTGTTCGATCTCGGTCCATTTCTCGGTGGGAGTCTCCATAGGTAGTGATGAATGATTTCGTTGAAAAAATCGGGCCTCGTCAGCCGTCATTTCAGGCTCCGGCAACGGCCTCGGCCCTCCATAAGAGCAATCTATCCGCAAAGTTAAGAAAAAAATCGCGACTTTTCGCGCAACTTCCCTGCAAAAACCTGACTGATTGCAATTCTCGCCCGGCCGCGCCCGGCCGTGCATGGCCGTGGTATAGTCAAAAACCATCTGATGCGCCTAAATCGTCAATTTGCCGGGATAATAAGAATTCTGTCGATGTTAAAAAACGGGAAGTGTCGTGATATCAGGAATTTTTATTAACTTTGCATTATGGAAATGAACAACGAAACAAAACTTGTGATATATGAGGCTCCTAATGGGGAGACCCGTCTGGATGTGACAGTGAGTGCTGATACGATATGGCTGACCCAACGTCAGATTGCAGAACTTTTCGGCACGAAAGTTCCTGCCATCTCGAAGCATCTGAAGCATATCTTTGAGTCAGGAGAATTGGAGCGTGACGCGACTATTTCCAAAATGGAAACAGTCGTCAACCGAGGTTTTCGAGGTTCGTCAGTGGAAGTCGTTGACCATTATAATCTGGATGCAATACTTTCCGTCGGTTATCGTGTGAATTCGAAAAACGCAACCGCGTTCCGCATCTGGGCCAACAAGGTCCTGAAGCAGTATCTCCTTCAGGGCTACGCCATCAATGAGCGTGTGGCCGCGCAGAAATATGACGAACTGAGCCAGTTGGTGAAAGTTCTGGGACGCACCATTCAGAATCAGGAGAAACTGACCGACGACAGTCGGTCGCTGCTTGACGTCGTGGTCGACTACACATATGCCCTCGACACACTCGATCGTTACGACTATCAGCAACTGCAGATCGAGGACACCACCGGCCGTGAGTCGTTTCATGCTACCTACGAGAACGCTATGGAGGTGATCCGCGAACTTCATGAGAAATTCGGCGGTAGCACCCTCTTCGGCAATGAAAAGGATGATTCCTTCAAAAGTTCCATCGGTCAGATCTATCAGACCTTCGGAGGGGTCGATCTCTACCCCTCCGTCGAGGAAAAAGCAGCCATGCTGCTCTATCTCGTCACGAAAAACCATTCGTTCAGCGACGGCAACAAACGCATTGCCGCCACGCTCTTCCTGTGGTTTCTCAACGGCAACGGCATCCTCTATAATGAGGATGGCACAAAGCGCATCGCCGACAACACCCTAGTCGCCCTCACCCTCATGATAGCCGAAAGCCGCACCGACGAAAAAGACACAATGGTCAAAGTCATCGTCAACCTCATCAATAAGAATAACTGAGAAGATCTCGGTTACAGATATGAAGGAGCAACTATTACAGTTGCTCCTTTTTTGATGTTTATCCGAGTTAAGAAAAATTGTTTTAAGACTTTTGAAATTATTTTTTAAGTGTTTTGAACGTTTAATTTATTTTTTAAAACAGCTATATGTAGTATCGACTGAAGCAGTTGCATTCTTTGCTGGCGAACAATTAAACAAAAACATATGGCAAACAGATTGACAAGATCCTTAAGAGAAGAAATGATCGAAACGAGGAATCTCGACATTCCCTACAATGCTGAGCGATTTTTAGAATGGCTCACCGGAACCCAAGGGAAGTCAAGGCGTGATGCATCACGATTAGCAACCCTGATCAGGAAAGTGGATATTGAGATTTGGGAACCGGGTGATCCTGAGATTTTTCAACTAATCTCCGGATGGATCCATGATGCCCGTTCCACGAAATATGATTGCGTGGGCGGACTGCTCTATGACTACGTCTTTATGATGATTAAGTCGCAGATAGAATATTTTCAAGATCTCAAGTGTGAAATCACGAGTAAGAGTCAGCAGTTTATTGATGAGGTGCTGGACGCTTATCAGCATTATTTGACCTTTATGCGCGTTTCTCTCGGTTATTCGGAAGAGGAATTAGAGAGAATGTATTATGTTGAAGAGGATGCTGATGTCAGTGAGGAGGATTGGAGAGGAGGCTTGACCGCTATGCGTCATTACACGGATTATCTTCTCGCAACAGATTGAAACAAAACTCTTAAATAGTTCTAAGATATGACTAGAAAAGTATCTGCGGATATGTATCCGCTCAATGAATTAAGGAAGAAATTCGGGGCAAGAATACGAAGCACCAGATTTACAAAGAGTGTGCCCCGAATTGAAGTAAATTTCAAACTTCTGACCAACATAGTTCCGGGACTGCCTGACAATATTCGTGGTATCTATTCCAAGATAATCGATAAGGCAATTTCCAATATCAGGTTCTTTACTCCGGAAGGGTTTCATCGACTGGAGGAGGTCGACTATATGTTTCAGGATGAAAACGGGAATATCGTCGCAGTTTTGACCTCCGGGAAAGATTTGAGACTTTTAACTCCTCCTGAGAATGGTGCGAGTAAGGGCTTGATCGCGAAATCACCGTTGGAGTGCAGAGTGTCTACAGCCCATCTGAAATCATACTATCTGGAGCATCCCGACGAGTTCCCGTTTCTTGACTCCATGGCCTGCATATTGGACGATATGGAAATAGATTTAAATGATCTTGGAAGAAATCTCCCCGAATCAGTGGAGCGGTGTTTGGGAAGTGACTGGATTCAGGCCAATATTTCTGAGTGTATCAAAGAACTGTCAGACTTATTGGATAAGTCTTCGTTTGTGTTAAAGTCAACACATATGGATAATATTTTACGGTAATGACATTTGAAGAGTTCAGGGAACTGGCATTGCATCCCCTTTACATCGAGCAGGAATCGGTGTATAGGGTGGATGTGCATTGCTATGGAAAATCGTCAGTAGAGGGAGAAACAACCGTGTCACGGTTTGAGGTCCGACGTGCCCAAAGTTTTGTTTTTCCGGACTTGAATTACGCTCAAGAAAAACTCAACAAAATAATAAAAGAGGAGACACTGAAAGATAAACTTTATGCGGTTTATATTTATCAACTCCCGACCGGTAAAGATATTTCAAACGACCGGTATCAGCGATTATGGGTATATGACCGGCTGGGTAATTTGAACGGTCAGTCGCTATGCTCAACTATTGTGGAAGATCTTGACCAACCGTCAGCAAAGTTTAGGGGTCACGAAGCAAATTCTATCCGGTTTAAGCAGGGAGAAATAATCGAGGTCTATGACAGGGAGAATGATAAAGTGCGACTCGCATCAATTGTCAGGCAGCCTTTCACGATCGAACAGTGTTGGGAAGAGCGCCGGCTCGCAGAAGTATCATGTATTGTTGAGGGTTTAGGGATTGAAGCTACCGATAGCAATTACTGCTTATATGCTGATTGCGATTGTTATGAGGTGATAAACGGGCCCGATTATTATGTCGACCGACTCAATCCACGCACATACGATGTTTTTGCTCCCACTCATCCAATCCCTCCTGATATAAGCCAACTCTTTGAGGGATATTATCGTGTTGCAATGGAAAGCATAGATAAGATGAATGAAAATCGGCAAAAAATGATGGATAAGATTCATCGTCTTGTCGACCTTCTATAGTTAAGGAGATATATTGATATGTTTTATCC
>CAMWGM010000142.1 GCA_947173755.1 uncultured Muribaculaceae bacterium | reverse complement strand
TCGCGCTCGTGGCACCTCGACCGTGAAGACAAACTTTTCCCAAAAGAAGATTAACACATTTTAGGTTTTTTAGCACTGCGCCTCGCCAATTACGAGGCGTTTTGTTTGCTATGGCGGGGAAAAAGTGTTAATTTTGCGGATAATTCACTTCTCTCCGCTCAACCAACATCATAATTCCACCGAAATATAATGAGCATAAATATTCTCGAACTCAGCGAGCAGGAAATCGTTCGTCGCGGCAGTCTTGACGAGATGCGCCGTCGCGGCATCGACCCTTATCCTGCAGCCGAATATCCCGTCGATGCATATTCAGAAGAAATCAAGACATCTTTTGCCGACGACGCTCCCCGTCGCGAAGGCTGCATAGCAGGCCGCATCATGAGCCGCCGCATCATGGGGAAAGCATCCTTCATGGAACTTCAGGATTCCACAGGCCGCATCCAGGTTTACATCAACCGCGATGAAATTTGTCCTGATCCCGAGAATACCGACCTTTATAATGTCGTGTTCAAGAAACTTCTTGATATCGGTGACTTTGTCGGTGTGAAAGGCTATGTGTTCCGCACCCAGACAGGAGAAATCTCCGTCCATGCGCAGCAACTTACAGTCCTTGGCAAGTCACTCCGTCCGCTCCCTATCGTAAAGGTGAAGGATGGCGTGACCTATGACGCATTCGATGATCCCGAACTCCGTTACCGCCGCCGCTATGTCGACCTCATCGTCAACGATGGCGTCAAGGAGATTTTCCTGAAGCGCACCAAGGTTCTCAACGCAATGCGCAGTTTCTTCAACGAACATGGTTACATTGAGGTTGAGACACCGATACTCCAGTCGATAGCAGGTGGTGCGAGCGCACGTCCGTTCATCACCCATCATAATTCGCTCAATATCGACCTCTACATGCGAATCGCAACAGAGCTCTATCTCAAGCGACTCATCGTGGGCGGTTTCGACGGTGTCTACGAGATCGGAAAGAATTTCCGCAACGAGGGTATGGACCGTACTCACAACCCCGAGTTCACCTGCATGGAGATCTATGTGGCATATAAGGACTATAACTGGATGATGAAGTTCACCGAACAGTTGCTCGAGAAGATCTGTCTAGAGGTCAACGGTACGACCGAAGTCAAGGTCGGCGAAAATATCATCTCGTTCAAGGCTCCATTCCGTAGGGTTACGATGATCGATGCCATCAAGGAGCATACCGGTGTCGATATTTCCGGTATGGACGAGGAGCAGTTGCGTGCCACGGCAAAAAATCTCGGCATAGAGGTTGACGAAACGATGGGTAAAGGCAAACTCATCGACGAAATTTTCGGCGAGAAGTGTGAAGGCACTTACATACAGCCTACATTCATCATTGACTATCCCATCGAGATGTCGCCACTGACCAAGCGTCATCGCGATAATCCCGAACTGACCGAGCGTTTCGAACTCATGGTCAACGGCAAGGAACTCTGCAACGCATATTCGGAACTCAATGACCCGATCGACCAGTATGACCGTTTCGTCGAGCAGATGAAACTTGCCGACAAGGGTGATGATGAAGCGATGATCATCGATCAGGATTTCGTCCGCTCGCTTGAGTATGGCATGCCTCCCACATCAGGCATGGGAATGGGTATCGACCGTCTCGTGATGCTGATGACCGGTCAACAGACTATCCAGGAAGTGCTTTTCTTCCCTCAGATGCGTCCCGAAAAGACCGTGCGACGTGACCGTCCGGAAGCATTCGTGGCCGTGGGTGTACCTGAGGAATGGGTCGCACCTGTCCAGAAAGCCGGTTTCCTTACGGTCGAGGCTCTCGCTTCGGCAGTGCCCGGCAAACTCGTGCAAGAACTTCTCGGTATCAACAAGAAATATAAACTTCAGTTGAAGAATCCTACTCCCGACATCGTCGGAGCATGGGTTGAGGCAGCCGCCAAGGCTTACCCGGCGTCACAGGAGGATGCCGATAAAGAATAATCACCAATTCCAATCTACAAAACGAAGTCATGGATTTCCCACAGATAGCGGTTATGGGTGGAGGCAGTTGGGCCACTGCGTTGGCCAAACTGTTGCTTCGCAACTGCAAATCTATTATATGGTATATGCGTCGCGATGACCGTATCGAGGATTTCAAGCGACTCGGCCATAACCCCGCCTATCTTACCGATGTGGAGTTTGACACTTCCCGCATCGAGTTTTCTTCGGACATCAACTATGTAGTCACCAAGGCTGACACTCTGCTTCTCGTCATGCCTTCGCCTTATTTCAAGAGCCACATTGACAAGATCACGGTTGACATCTCCGGCAAGACAGTGATTTCCGCTGTCAAAGGTATCGTGCCCGGCGACAACGAGATCATTTCAGATTATATGGTGCGTCGATTCGGAGTCGATCCTGAAAAAGTCATGGTAATAGCCGGACCCTGTCATGCTGAGGAGGTCGCACTCGATCGTCCCTCCTTCCTGACCGTCGGTTGCCACAATGTCTTTAACGCCGAGGCTTTCGGACGACTGCTCACTGCTCCGCAGGTGAGGGCGATACCGTCGAGCGATGTAGAAGGCATCGAATATGCCGCCGTGCTCAAGAATGTCTACTCCATTGCGGCCGGCATCGTCCACGGCATGAAAGGTGGCGACAATTTCCTCGCGATGCTTGTCAGCAACGCTATCCGGGAGATGGAGCGTTTTGTCGACGAAGTCTGCCCGTCGCCGCGATGCATATGCGATTCGGTCTATCTGGGTGACCTTCTCGTCACTGCCTATTCACGCTTCTCGCGCAACCACAACTTCGGGTCGATCATCGGCAAGGGCTATTCTGTCTCGACTGCGCGTATGGAAATGGAGCAGACCGCCGAAGGCTACTACGGCACCAAGTGCATCAAGGAAATCAACAAGAAATATGGAGTGGAGATGCCGATACTCGACACTGTCTACGACATCCTCTACCGTCACGCCAATCCTGAACGTGCCATGCGTGCGCTCGGTAAATGGTTCATATAAATGTATCAACTTACCTAAAACGAAATAATCATGAAGAAACTTTCAGTTGACATCAAAGATGTCAAATCAACAGTCTCTACCGACGACATCCGCAAACTCGACAACGCGGCCTCTGAAGCACTTGATAAAGTTCTCACAGGCACCGGCGCAGGTTCGGATTTCCTCGGATGGGTACACCTCCCGTCAGAGACCACCGACGCCCTTCTCGACGACATCATCGCTACCGCCGACTCTCTCCGCCAGAACTGCGACACCGTGGTCGCTATCGGTATCGGTGGTTCTTATCTCGGTGCAAAAGCAGTCATCGAAGCGCTGTCAGACAGTTTTGCTTCCTATCGTCCCGGCGTGGCCGGTGATCCCAAAGTGCTCTTTGCAGGCCAGAACATCGGCGAGGACTACCTCTATGAACTCCAGGATTATCTGAAAGACAAACGTTTCGGCATCATCGTTATCTCTAAGAGCGGCACAACCACCGAACCCGCTATCGCCTTCCGTCTTCTCAAGGAGCAACTCGAGCACCAGCTCGGCGTCGACGAAGCACGCAAGCGCATCGTTGCCATCACCGACGCACAGCGCGGCGCACTTCGCCGTCTCGCTACCGAGGAAGGTTATAAGACTTTCGTCATTGCCGACAATGTTGGCGGACGTTTCTCGGTGCTCACTCCCGTAGGTCTGCTCCCCATCGCTGTTGCCGGTTTCGACATCCGTGCCCTTATTGACGGCGCGGTCGAGATGGAGAAACTCACCGCCGCTCCCGACGAAGCAAATCCCGCATTCCTCTATGCCGAGACCCGCAACGCTCTCTACAATGCAGGAAAGAAGATCGAGATCCTCGTCAACTATAATCCCAAACTCCATTACTTCGGAGAATGGTGGAAGCAACTCTATGGCGAGAGCGAGGGTAAGGATAAGAAAGGAATCTTCCCCGCAGCCGTCGACAACTCAACCGACCTCCATTCGATGGGCCAGTGGATCCAGGATGGCGAGCGCACCATCTTTGAGACAGTGATTTCCGTAGCCGAGGCCAAGCATGAGAAACTCATCCCCTCTGACGAGTCAAACCTTGACGGTCTCAACTACATCGCCGGCAAGCATGTCGACGAAGTAAACAAGATGGCCGAACTCGGAACCCGCATCGCTCACTGCGACGGCGGTGTGCCCAACATCCTCATTACTCTTCCCGCTATCGAGGAGAAATATCTGGGTCAACTCATCTATTTCTTCGAGAAAGCCTGCGGTATTTCAGGCTACATGCTCGGAGTCAATCCCTTCAACCAGCCCGGTGTAGAAGACTACAAGCGCAACATGTTCGCTCTCCTCGAAAAACCCGGTTATGAGAAGGAAACCGAGGCTATCAAAGCCCGTCTCTGATTTTTTCAACAATTGATTTTCCAGGGCGCGGCCATTTCAAACCGGTCGCGCCCTCATTATTTTCGTCCGAATGAACTATACTCCGGAAAATATCACGCATCTCGAACCCGACGAGATCTTTGTGTTCGGCAGTAACATATGGGGAGCGCATAGCGGTGGAGCAGCCCGATATGCCTACCGCAATTTTGGCGCCGTTATGGGAAGGGGAGTAGGCCTGCAGGGGCAGTCATACGCTATTCCCACCATGCAGGGTGGTGTCGATACAATCCGTCCTTATGTAGACGAATTTATAGCATTTGCCGACAACTGCGATCAGAACACGTTTCTCGTCACTCCGATCGGATGCGGTATTGCCGGTTTCACTCCCGCGCAGATCGGACCGCTTTTTGCAGATGCCTATCCGCTCTATAATGTCCGTCTTCCACGGAGTTTCGTGGAAGTGATATGCAATGCTCCGTATACCCTCTCTCTGGTCAATGATCCGGTCAGTGCATATA
>CAMWGM010000141.1 GCA_947173755.1 uncultured Muribaculaceae bacterium | reverse complement strand
TCGAGCATGCCGCATGGACACGTCCCTCGGGTGAAGGTCATGTCACGCTGCAAGGCGGTTTCCGTCTACTCGACGCATATAAACTCCCGATCCCCGGACTTCCCGAAAAGGCCGAACTCGAAAATCAGGCATGGATCGCGCGCCCCGAAGCTGCGCTGACCGTCAGTCATGCCTCCGGCATCGACTTCGATGGCTGCGGTTTCCGACATATGGGAGCCACGGGTCTTGATTATCTCATCGGGGTCAGTGACTCAAAGGTCACAAATTGCCGTTTCGAAGATATCGGTGGCACGGCACTGCAGATGGGCATTTTCCCCGACGGCGGTTTCGAGACCCATGTGCCTTACCGCCCCGCTGTAGAGACCGACATCTGCCGCAATATCGATGTGCGGAATAATGTGGTGCTCGACGCTACCAATGAAGACTGGGGATGCGTGGGCATCGGGGCGGGATATGTAAAAGATGTGACAATAGCCGACAATGAGGTCGGACATCTCAATTACTCGGGCATCTGTGTCGGCTGGGGATGGACACCCCTTGAGAGCGGAATGGCCAACAACCGTATCACCGGCAACAATGTCCACCATTTCGCCGGACAACTCTATGATGCCGGAGGCATCTATACGCTTTCCAATCAGCCCGGCTCGGTGATTTCAGGCAACAGCATCACAGATCTCATCGATGCACCCTATGCAACCAACCGGCGTGCGTTCTACATATATTTTGACGAAGCCACCGATGGCTTCACGGTCGATAACAACCATTGTCCTGACCCCGAGTTTGGCTACAACCGTCCCGGTCCCGCGCTGAAAGTTCTCGACAACGGCCCGCATGTAGTTGTCAAAGTGCCACCGACTACAAAGCAATGAACCTATATCCTACAGTAAGGATCCCTATCTACGATACAAACGTCAATAATGAAACCAACGAACTATCATTTATTTGATTTTCTCGATTTTGACCTCGACCTGAAACGCGACGAGTCGCTCTGGAAAGCCTATGCTCCTGTCGGAGTGGAAAATGTCGATGGCGATATCCACATCAGTGTTCCGTTTCAGAAACAGATACTCTCAAACGATATGGCAGCCGATGAGACGGCGCCACAGGTGACACATACTCTCATTCTCCGGCAATACGGTCCCAAGATCCTGCGTCTTTTCATGGGGTTCGACGAACTGGAGATGTCTGATGATTCGGAGATGCTCATGCTCAGCGAAAATGTCGGCAAGATGTCTCTGAAGGTGGAGTTTATCGACGATCAATGGGTGATCAGCACCGCCGACGATGGAGTCCGTCGCGCCGTGGTCAACATGCAGGCGCCGCTGCTCGACCGCTGGAGCGAACTGCTCCCTGATCCGCAGCCGACACTCGACCTCCGTCTCTATCCCGACGGAAAGCGTGAGATCAGACTCTCCTCTTACGACCATTTCTCGCCTCCGCGTTATGACGCGCTCCCACTCGCTTACTGCCGCACCGAGGGACGCAACGACCGCGCCACACTTTCGTTTGAGTGCAAACATGACGAGTGTTTCGGCGGTACCGGCGAGCGTTTCGCCAAGATGGATCTCAGCGGACGCACCTTCTATCTGAAAAATCAGGATGGCCAGGGCGTAAACAACCGTCGCACCTATAAGAACATTCCGTTCTATGTGTCGAGCCGGATGTATGGCACATTCTATCATACCACCTCTCACTGCAAACTTTCGCTGGCCGACTATTCCTCACGTTCGGTGCAGTTCATGAGCGAGCAGGCTCTTATAGATGCGTTCGTCATCGGAGGCGACAGCGTCGAGGAGATCATCCGAGGCTACCGCGACCTGACCGGCTATCCCACGATGCCGCCGCTGTGGAGTTTCGGAGTATGGATGAGCCGCATGACCTACTTCAGTGCAGACGAAGTCGATGAAATCTGCGACCGTCTCCGCGCCGAACATTATCCCTGCGACGTTATTCATCTCGACACCGGTTGGTTCCGCACCGACTGGCTCTGCGAATGGAAGTTTAATCCCGAGCGTTTCCCCGATCCCAAGGGCTTCCTCAGCCGTCTCCGTAAAAATGGATTCAAGGTATCTCTCTGGCAGTTGCCTTATGTGGCCAAGGATGCCGAGCAGATCGACGAGGCACGCGAAAACGAATATATAGCTCCTCTGACGAAGCAACAGGCCTCCGAGGGATCGAATTTCTCGGCTCTCGACTATGCCGGAACGATCGATTTCACTTATTCTGCCGCCACGGAGTGGTATAAGAATCTCCTGCGTGAACTTCTCGAGATGGGCGTGGTCTGCATCAAGACCGACTTCGGCGAGAATATCCACATGGATGCCCGTTATAAAGGAATGTCACCCGAACTGCTCAACAATCTCTACGCACTTCTCTATCAGAAGGCCGCCTACGAGATAACCAAGGAAGTGACCGGCGACGGAATTGTCTGGGCTCGTGCCGCCTGGGCAGGATGTCAGCGCTATCCGCTACATTGGGGGGGCGATTCCTGCAGTTCGTGGGACGGCATGGCGGGGTCGCTCAAGGGAGGTCTGCATTTCGGACTTTCCGGATTCGCATTCTGGAGTCACGACGTCCCGGGTTTCCATACTCTCCCCAACTTCATGAATTCCGTGGTGAGGGATGATGTCTATGTACGCTGGACCCAGTTCGGAGTCTTCTCCTCACACATCCGCTATCATGGTACAAGCAAGCGCGAGCCCTGGCACTATCCGGCAATCGCATCCATCGTGAAGAAATGGTGGAAACTCCGTTACGCCCTTATCCCGTACATCTATGCAGAGAGCGAGCGGGCTTGTGTGAGCGGATCGACTCTAGTCGAGGCGATGATATTCCGTAATCCTGATGATCCCACCGTACTTCACATCGACGACCAGTATTATTTCGGCGAGCATTTCCTCGTCTGTCCGGTGATGAATTCCGAGAATGTGCGCGACATCTATCTGCCCGAAGGGGAGTGGACTGACTTCTTCACGGGCGAGACCTTCGAGGGGCCGCGGTGGATGAAGAATGTCGAAGTGCCTATGGAGAACATGCCCGTCTATGTCAGAAAAGGCGCCCAAGTACCGTTCTATCCCGAAGCGGTCGACAGCACCGACGATATGGATATGTCAAAGACGGTCACCATCACCATCGACGATTCATTCAAGGGTATCTGGAACGAAAAACTTTTTAACTAATAAGATTCAGGACAATGAAAACCTGGAAAGAAAATCTCGAAGAGACCAAACAACATTATATTGACTGGTGGAACCACAAAGGGATCGTGCTCAACATGTGGGAGCACTTTCAGCAGGGTGTGACTCCTCATGCCGACGTCGCCAGACCTGCCGAGCCTGCTGACCTCACCCAGAAATGGTTTGACCCGAAATGGCGAGCCGATTTTCTCGACTGGTATGTGGCTCACAGTTCCCTTAAAGCAGATATGCTTCCCGTAGCCAACACCCAACTAGGCCCGGGTTCGCTGGCAGCCATACTCGGGGGTGTTTTCGAAGGTGGTCCTGACACAATCTGGATCCACCCCGATCCCAACTATACCGACGAACTGAAATTTGATGAGAACCACCCCAACTGGATCCTCCACAAGGAACTTCTCAAGGCTGTCAAAGCCAAGGCACAGGGTCACTATTATGTCGGTATGCCCGATCTGATGGAGGGGCTCGACGTGTTGGCTGCCATAAAGGGTACTGACAAGGTTCTTCTCGACACCGTAATGCAACCCGAGGTGCTCGAACGCCAGATGCAGCAGATCAACGACATCTACTTCAAGGTGTTCGACGAACTCTACGACATCATCCGCGAGGGCGACGAGATGGCATTCTGTTATTTCTCATCGTGGGCTCCCGGAAAGATGGCGAAACTTCAGAGCGACATTTCCACCATGATCAGCGTCGAGGATTACCGCCGCTTCGTGCAGCCGTTCATCCGCGAACAGACACAGAAAATCCCGTATACATTATATCATCTCGACGGAGTTGGTGCACTCCATCATCTGCCCGCTCTACTCGAAATAGAGGATCTCAAGGCAATCCAGTGGACACCGGGTGTCGGCGAGCCACAGGGAGGATCCCCCAAATGGTATGACCTCTACCGTCGTATTCTCGACGGCGGCAAGAGCATCATGGCCTGCTGGGTGACTCTCGACGAACTCCGTCCGCTGCTCGACAATATCGGCGGAAACGGCGTGCATCTCGAAATGGACTTCCACAATGAGGATGAGGTCGAAAAGGCGATGAAGATCGTCGACGAATATCGCGACAAACCTGCAAAGGTGCGCAAGGAAGAGGAGGTGATCACAGTCAGAACGACCGTAAAATCGGATGCTGATGAAGAGGTCGCCCACATCATCGAGAAGGTAGAGCGAGAAGTGCTCGCAACGAGCATCTCATGGTCGACCAAGTCTGCAGAACCGACAAAACGAGTATATCGTCAGAAACCGGATCAGATCATCCATGGTGTCAACTGCGACTGCTGTCCTCCCGCAAATGTCAAGAGTGACAAGGGCGAAGTGTTCCAGGCAATCGTGGGCGGCGATGCCGCTGCCGCAGCCGAGGCAACCCGCAAGGCAATCGAGCGGGGAGATGATCCCCAGAAGATCATCAATGATCAGATGATCGGCGCGATGGCGGAAGTGGGGCAGCGCTTCCAAGACGGAAAGGCTTTTGTTCCGCAACTGCTTATGGCAGGGCGCGCCATGAAGGCAGCCCTCGAACTGCTCAAACCGATGCTTGCCGGTGGAGCCGCCTCAACGATCGGCAAAGTTGTCATCGGCACCGTCAAGGGTGACCTGCACGACATAGGCAAGAACCTCGTGGCATCGATGCTCGAAGGCTGCGGGTTTGAGGTGATCAACATCGGTATCGATGTCGATGCGTCGGCCTTTATC
>CAMWGM010000140.1 GCA_947173755.1 uncultured Muribaculaceae bacterium | reverse complement strand
TCGGCAGCGGAGTTAAAGGAGATCCTGCGTCAGCACTACTCGAAGTGCTTGATCCCGAACAGAACGTCCGCTTCCACGATAACTACGTCGACCTTGACTTCGATCTGTCAAAAGTACTGTTTATCGCGACTGCAAACACACTTTCCACCGTGCAACAACCGTTGCTCGACCGTATGGAAATCATAGATATCTCCGGTTATCTGCCTGAGGAGAAACTGGAGATAGCACGTCGTCACCTCATCCCGCGCGCTGCACGCGACAATGGCTTCGATGCCGATGAAATAGAATTCTCGGAAGAAGCGCTGATGAAAATCATAGAGAGTTATACGGCCGAGAGCGGAGTGCGTCAACTCGAAAAAGCGATCAAGAAAGTGATCCGATCTATCGTGCTCCGGAAAATGAGAGGTCAGGATTACACCCTATCGATCACACCTGCCGAAGTACGGGAATATCTTGGTGTGGTCCGTTACACACCCGAACGCTACGAAGTGGCCGGTATGCCCGGTGTGGCAGTAGGACTGGCGTGGACCGCTTCGGGAGGAGAAATACTCTTTATCGAGGCTTCATTTACTCCGGGCAAAGGTCCCGATCCTACCGTCACGGGAAATCTTGGCGACGTAATGAAAGAAAGTGCCGTCATAGCCAATCAGGTCGTGAGGGTAAGAGTTGAAAAGTCGGGTAAAGATGTCGACTGGCTGGACTCTCACCGTCTCCACATCCACGTGCCTGAAGGGGCTATTCCCAAGGATGGACCATCGGCAGGCATAACACTCGCCACCGCGATTATGTCGGCATTGTCGGGAGTTGCGGTGAAAGAACGGCTTGCGATGACCGGCGAACTTACCCTTAGAGGTAGAGTGCTTCCGGTCGGAGGCATCAAAGAGAAGATTCTTGCGGCCAAACGCGCCGGAATCACGGAGATCATCCTTTGTGAGGATAACAGGAAAGATCTCGAAGAGATTCGGGCCAATTATCTCAACGGTCTTACATTCCATTTTGTCAAAACCATTTCCGATGTCTGGGCAATCGCTCTGCCCGGTCTAAAAGATATCTCAAATGAAGAAAATCCTTCTTAATATTCTTGCCATGATCGCCGTCGGGATAGTGATACTGTGGATCACTTCCCTCTGGCTCGACTCATGGACACGTCACGGCGATACCATATCGGTTCCGTCGGTACGTTCGCTGTCTTATACCGAGGCTTTGTCGGCACTCGATGCCGACGGTCTCAAGGGGTGCATCAGCGACTCGGTATATGATCTGCATACACCTCCGGGGACTGTCATTGAACAGAACCCTAAGGCCGGGACAGTGGTCAAAGAGGGACGAGAGGTTTTTCTCGTGATCAATGCTCTTTCGCCCAAAATGGTGACACTTCCTTCGCTCACCGATATCTCGCTTCGCCAGGCGCGGTCGATCCTGGAAGGTCTTGAGATAAAGAATATCAAGGTGGTCACTCTGCCCAGCGACTTCAAAGACCTGGTGCTCGGAGTGAAATATAACGGAGCACGGCTTTCGGCGGGTGCCCGCATACCGGTCAGTTCGACAGTAGTTCTCGAAGTCGGACAAGGCGCACCCGAAATAATCACTGATTCCATAGTATCATCGGATCCGTCCTCTTCTTCGGATACATCCGATCATCTCGATCTCTTCTGATATGGCTCAAACTCTCTCCGAAACTGCCCGACTGAACGAACTTAGTGTCGCTCCCGTCGGACGATTGCTTCTGCGATACAGTTTGCCGGCTGTCACCGGTATGCTTGTCATGTCGCTCTATAATATTATCGGACGAATATTCATCGGTCAGGTGGTTGGGCCCGACGCTATAGCCGGGCTGGCTATAACCTTTCCCGTCATGAATCTGGAGGCTGCACTCGGCGTGTTGATCGGTGCGGGCGGATCGGCGCGGATCTCAATCCTGCTCGGACAGAAGCGACTTGATGAAGCAAACAAAGTGCTTGCGAACTCACTGGTTCTGCTGACAGTGCTGATCACACTTTATCTCGGCACATTCACACTCTTCATTGATCCGATTCTGCGCGCTTTCGGTGCGAGCGCACGCACACTTCCGTATGCCCGTGAATATATGCTGTATGTTCTTCCGGGAGTTGCACTGACATCGTACGCATTCACGTTCAACAATTTCATGCGAGCGTCCGGTTATCCTGTGAAAGCCATGATCACAATGTTTATCGGTGCCGGTATCAACGTTGCACTCGTGCCCCTCTTCATATATGTCTTCCGGATGGGTATAAAAGGAGCGGCATTGGCAACCGATGCGTCGATGGCTGTCTCGGCTCTTTTCGTAATGGCGCACTTTCTCCGAAGAAACAGTATAGTCCGCTTCCATAGGAACGCTTCCCTCTTCCGACCGGATCTCTCGATAGTGGTGTCGATAGTCACAATCGGTGCGGCTCCCTCGCTGGTCAACGCTGCATCTTGTTTTATTAATGTGATAATCAATAAAAGCCTATATATATATGGTGGTGACACCGCAGTTGCCGCCGCAGGTGTCTTCGTGTCGTTCACTTCGCTTCTCGCCATGTTTGTCGTCGGTATATGCCAGGGTATGCAACCGATCGTAGGCTATAACTATGGTGCGGGAAAAATCCATCGATTGAAAAGGGCTTATCTCCTCGCTGTAGCCGCAGGTTCGGTGGTAGCAATAAGCGGTCAGTTGGTCGGACATTTCTTCCCTTATTATATAGCACGCGCGTTCACGAAAGACGCAGAACTTATCAGTCAGACGGTAACATGCCTTTCCATCGTAATGTCGGCTTTCTGTTTTGTCGGGTTTCAGATCGTCACGACTAACTACTTCCAGAGCATCGGCAGAGCATCAATAGCGATAGTCCTATCGTTATCACGCCAGGTGATTTTTCTTATACCTCTGCTGCTCATACTTCCCTCCCGTTATGGTCTTAACGGTGTCTGGGCATCCTTCCCAATCGCCGACCTGATGGCGACCCTCGTCACAGCAGTTCTTATCGGCCGCGAATTCTCGCACCTCGCGCAAGTCTCCCTCGACTCACAGAACTGATTCTACATCATTGGTTCAATCGTAAGGTTGGCAATGAATCAATCCTGAGAATCTCATTCCGAAATCCGTAATATCGGAACAACCCTGAAGTTCCTATTGTCAATCGCAACATAACCGTTGTAAATAACCGGCAACAATAAAAGCGTAGGTCAGGAAACCGATTTCTGACCTACTTTCTTTTACCTGTCTTCTAAACTTCCTTAAGTTATGTTCGTTCATAATACGGTAGTTAAATTTGAGACCGAACATAACATAACAATTTAAGAGCGGGAGCCTCGCGGCTGCCGCTCTTATTAGTTTTTCCTAAAACAATCGGAAATTACTATTTTTCATTCCTAACCTATCAATTGAACTTTGGATAACCCGGATTCTGCACGTAACGTCCGAGTGAGAAGTTGTACTGTGCCACGGGGATGGGGAAGTATTCTTCGCCTGGAGTGAACTGCGCGGTCTGATAGTAGACGCGAAGATCTTTCTCAGCATTGAAGTAGTTGGTCATTGTCTCTTTGGCAATGCCCCAGCGGACGAGGTCGAAGTAGCGTTCGCCTTCGAGAGCCTTCTCAAGACGCATTTCAGTGCGGAGAGCCTTACGTGCGTAATCCTGATTCCAGCCGGCCTGGGGATAGAGACCGATCTTATAGTTGGCAGCATCTTTGGTGCGATCGTAGAAATCCTTCACATATTCAGATTTCTGAGCGCGTTCGCGGACGCGGTTGATGCACTGACGGGCAGTCTCGAGGTCTTCGCCGATCTCGATGAGAGCCTCGGCTTTCCAGAGGAGAAGATCAGCATAGCGGATGATCTGCCAGTTGAGTTGAGAAGCGCCCCAAGGCCAACCGGGATACATGTCGGGAGATTCGGGAGATACCCAGAAACGTTTTGCGCAGTTGTGGCCGTAAGTGCCGCGGTCGCGCACCCAAGAACGACAGGGATATTCGGGCCATGTCTTATAGGTGATGGTCGGGCGACCAACCACAAAGTCGAGACGGGGGTCAACGTTAGATTCGACGTTCGAGAGAGTCTGGTGTTCGTCGTCGATGAAGGTGACAACGCTATAGTCGGGAAGGCTCTGATAGTCGAAAACGGGAAGACCGTTGGCATCGGTCTGATAGGCGTTGATGAGGTCCTGCGAGGGCACGAAGAAACCGTCGCCGTTGTAGGGGCTGCCGCCGCCGGGAGAGTTGAGGAGGTTGCTCCAGTTGATACGGCCTGCATCACCGGAACCGTCATTCATTGAGTACTGGATGGCGAATACTGATTCGCAACCATTTTCATATTCCACGAGATCGAGCTGCTGGAAGTCGGCGAGAAGATCATAACCCTTCACCTGGTCGATGAGATTGACAACTTCCTTCATGAGGTTTTTGTCGATCGACTCGATGGCGTGAGTCTCGGGGTTCTGCTTGTAAGCCTGATAGAGTTTCACCTTAGCAGCATAGGCGAGAGCGACATTCTTGTTGACGCGGCCAACCTCACCCTGGCGGTCGGGAAGAACCTTGGAAGCCTCGAGGAGTTCAGCAGCGATGCGGCTGAGATGCTGATCGCGGGTGAATTCGTTGTTGGGGACGTTGATATACTCTGTAACGGGGAGAGTCTCGTCCATATAGGGCACCTGGTTGAAGAGACGAACCAGTTCGAAGTAGAAGTGCGAGCGGAGCACCTTCATTTCGGCGAGACGGATGTTCTTGAGGGGAACCTGCTCCTCGGTGACATTATTGAGGGCACGCATTGCGTTGTGAACGCGAGAGATGAGAGAATAGAGGTTGAACCACTTGCCGTCGATGTTGCCGTTGTTAGTCTGAAGCTGGAATGTTTCCATCGCGTGGTAGTCCCAGCCGTCACCTTCACCACCGCCGCCTTTGTAGGCGTTGTCGGCACGGACTTCGCC
>CAMWGM010000139.1 GCA_947173755.1 uncultured Muribaculaceae bacterium | reverse complement strand
ATTAAATATTCCGGCAGATCTATTGCTTAATCTGCAAAGTGATTATAATATGCAGGTGGCAAAGTCTGATGCTTCATTTATGAAGCGTCTGTCTTCAATCCGCAATATCGCAGCAATGTTATAAAGTATTGATCTCAGAATGACTTTCGCTGGTGCCTAATGGAGAATATATAAATGATGGTATATCCTTTTGGAAGTTAGTCTGTCCCCTTCCCGAAAAGGCCGAAATAAGGCCACTTCTTATCTTCGGAGTGTCGGAGACCCTCAACCTTTAGTAACCCCACCTTTAGCGAGCGTTTCACAATATAAGCCTTAGCGTTATTGTGAAAACCGCGAGCGTAGGTGGGGACAGCATCAAAAAAAAGGAATTTGTAGGTCGAAGACCTTCAACCCCCATCCACTCAATTGATTATGCATCATCTGAGGGTCGGAGACCCTCAACCTTTAGTAACCCCACCTTTAGCGAGCGTTTCACAATATAAGCCTTAGCGTTATTGTGAAAACCGCGAGCGTAGGTGGGGACAGCATCAAAAAAAGGAATTTGTAGGTCGAAGACCTTCAACTCACTATCCCTCACCATTCTATCAACATAAGTTATACACCCATTTTAAAAGTTTTTCCTTGCGCAATCCGCAAGATCGCAGCCCATCCACCCCTCCCGACACAAGCCCGATTATGCATTATCAAAAGATCATTATCGCACCATTTCCCCCTTCCTGAAGCAGTAACTTTGCAGAAAATATTTGAGGAGCGCAGGCAAAACCCTCCCGCTCTCATCACCCCGGCACCCGTTGCTCTGTTCAACTGACAAGAGATATGAGGTTGCGTCATTCGCCTTGTGTGTAAGTTCTGCGCCAGGGAAAATGTCGTAAAGCAATAGATCGAAATCAGTCGTCAGATAAACGAGTCTTTAAAGCCGAGGAAGTATAATACTCCGTCAATGCCTATGGTCGAAATAGCTTGAGGAGCATTTGCTTTCACCTTCGGCTTGGCGTGGAATGCTATTCCTAGGCCGGCGGTGGTGAGCATCGGAAGATCGTTCGCACCGTCTCCGACGGCGATCGTCTGGGCTATGTCTACATTCTCAACCTGTGCAAGAAGGCGAAGGAGTTCTGCTTTTCGTCGGCCGTCGACGATATCACCGAGGTAGCGTCCGGTCAGTTTTCCGTCCTCTATTTCGAGGTCGTTGGCATAGACGTAGTCGAACCCGTAGCGTTGTTTGAGATAATTGCCGAAATATGTGAAACCGCCCGACAGTATCGCGGTCTTATAGCCTGCGCGCTTCAGGACCTGCATCATCCGGTCGACACCCTCGGTGATGGGGAGATTGCGCGCGATCTCATCCATCGCACTCACGTCTAGACCCTTGAGCAGTGACACGCGTTTGGTGAAACTCTCGCAGAAATCTATCTCTCCGCGCATGGCGCTCTCGGTGATGGCACGCACCTGGTCGCCCACACCGGCCCTCTCGGCCAGTTCGTCTATCACTTCGGTACGGATCAGTGTGGAGTCCATATCGAAACAGATCAGACGGCGGCAGCGGCGGTAGAGTGTGTCCTGCTGAAGTGAAATATCAAGCCCCTCCTGCTGCGAGAGACGCATGAAAGCGGCCTGCATCTTCTCGACACTGTGTGGTGTCCCTCTGACCGAGAACTCCACACACGACTTCGAAAGCGGTTGCTCTGTCTCGGCCAAAGGCATGCGGCCCGTCAGTCGCTGGATACCGTCGATATTAAGCCCCTGACTGAAGATTTCTTCCGAGACCTTAGAAATCTGACGTGCAGTGAGCCGGCGTCCGAGCAGGGTGATGATCCATCGGTTCTTACCCTGTCGGCCAACCCACTGCTCATATTCCGAGATGCTCACGGGAGAAAATCTGATCGAGACATTCAGTTCGGTAGCCTTGAAGAGGAGTTCCTTCATGATGTTGCCCGACACCGAATCCTCGGTCTTTATCAGAAATCCGAGCGAGAGGGTGTGGTGGATATCCGCCTGACCTATGTCGAGGATCGCTGCATCATATCGTGCGAGTATTTCGGTCAATGCACATGTGACGCCGGGATGGTCGGCTCCTGAGATATTTATCAGGATGAGTTCGGTGGTAGAGGTCTTTGACATGAGTATGGCTGGCTGCTTTTTGGTAATGCAAATTTACTAACATTTTTTCAAAATTCCTCGCTTATATTTCCATTTACCGAGCGAAAAGCGTAAATTTGCAGTTCCAATCAACTTCCCAGATGCACTTGAACCGATTTTTCCTTGCGGCCGTAATCGGCTTGTTGATGAGCGCTGACATACATGCCGATGTGTCGTCGCTCCCCACCTGCACTGTCAACGGCACACTGTATCACTATTACGATGTCTCTCCCAAGGAGACTGTCTATTCGCTGTGCCGCAAATTAGGCGTGACCAAAGAGGAACTTGTCAAATATAATCCTGCCGTGGCCGACGGTCTGAAAGCCGGAGCAAAACTCTATTTCCCCGCCTCCGAAGTGGCTGCTCAGCCTCAGGCCCCCGCGGGCGAGCGCATCGTGACTCATCATGTCGAAAGAGGTGAGACGATTTTCGGGATCGCCAACCGCTACGGCATAACGACGCAAAGTCTGATCGACGCCAATCCCGTGCTTCACGAAGGGTTGAAAGCAGGCCAGAATCTGAGGGTGATCATCCCTGTCTCAACCTCTTCGACCAACAGGATAGCCAACGTCGACGAGGCTGTAGCAACTGCGCCAGTCAGCAAAGTTCAGTCGGCTCAGTCCACTGCCTATGTTGTCGGCAAGAAGGAGACTCTCTACTCTATTGCCCGCGCCCACGACATCACCGTCCACGAACTCGAGGAGGCAAATCCAGGAATCACCACAATCCGGGAAGGACAGATACTCAATCTGCCCGCATCGGCTACCCTGGCAAGTTCTGACCGGCAGCCTGAAAAACAGGAAAAACAGGAAGCCGCAGCAGATGCGGGCAGTCAGATAACGGTTACACCTGCCTCCGATATTCATGCTGAGATCGACCGCTCTCTTCAGCCGCTCGGTGAGCCGCAGTCGGAAGTTTCAGCCAAGGTCTCCCCTGCCGCCACTTCGATAGCACTGATTCTCCCTTTCATGCTTGAGGAGGAGACTCCGGGGAAAACCGCATTGCGATATACCGAGTTTTACAAAGGTTTCCTGCTTGCCGTCGACTCGTTGCGTGCGTCCGGCCGACCCATCCATATCGGTGCGTTCGACAACGGCGGCTCTCTTGAAAAGACCCGCGCCATCCTTGCCGGAAATGACATTAAGGATTATTCGATAATCATCGGACCCGACAATCCCGCCTGTCTCGCCACGGTGGCAAACTACGGCATGGCCAACGATGTGGCCGTCATCAATGTCTTCACACCGCGCGACGATCTCTGGAAGACAAACGCCATGATGTATCAGTCACACCTCCCGAGCGGTGATATGACCGAAAAAGCCGCAGGAGCGCTCGCCGACCGTCTGGCCTACTCGAAACCGGTGTTTGTAAATCTCAAGGATGTCACATCCGACAAAGTCGATTTCATAGCCGACCTCAAGAAGGTTCTTGACAACCGCGGCACAACATATATGGAGATCGAAGTGAACGGCCGGCTGACTCCCGCCGACCTTCAGAACCTCGAAGCGACAGGAAACTACACCTTCATCCCTTCCACAAGCCGCCAGGCCGATCTCAACAAAATCATGCCCGGCATTCTCGAGTGGCAGGAGAAGGCCGTAACGCCGATCGTGAAACTCTTCGGCTATCCCGAATGGATCACATTCCGCGGTGAGACTCTCGCAAACATGCACAAACTCAACGCGGTCGTCTATACCCGTTTCTATGCCGACGACGATGCGCCACGCACAAAGGATATCGAGTCGAAATTCAAGAAATGGTATGGCACCGGCATGGAATCGACTATTCCCAGTCATGGACTTCTCGGTTTCGACACGGGCATGTACCTGCTGAAGAATGCCGACAGGCTCACCGAAGGAAATTATGACGGCGTGCAGAACGGATTCTCTTTCCGTCATATCGACGGTTCACGCGGATCAGCCAATTCCCTGCTCTACCTCGTGCATTTCCGGCCCAACGGCGAAACCGAAAAGATCAAACTATGAAGTTGCTGAGATTACTGGCGCTCCTCGTCGGACTGTTCATATCCCTGTCGGTTTCGGCCCAGCGTGAATACTCGCCAAACCTTGCCATAGGTCTCAAAGGTGGTGCGACATTGGGACGCATGTCATTTTCTCCCGAAGTTCATCAGAAATTCGTGCAGGGCATCGAGGGAGGTCTCAGAGTGAGATATACCGAGGAGAAAATCTTCGGACTGATCATGGAACTCAACCTCACGCAACGCGGATGGGCCGAGGATTTCGCGCGCGACGATGCCCCCGAGTTCACTTACGAGCGTCATCTTACCTACCTCCAGATCCCGCTCCTCACTCATATCTATTTCGGGTCAAACAAAGTCA
Source organism: uncultured Muribaculaceae bacterium (assembly GCA_947173755.1). GTDB lineage: Bacteria > Bacteroidota > Bacteroidia > Bacteroidales > Muribaculaceae > Duncaniella. The sequence continues at coordinate 487 of CAMWGM010000139.1, read as the reverse complement.
GGGGTTTCATAAATCTCGGGCCTGAATTCGGTTTTCTTATCGGAGACAAGATCGATGCCAATTTCGATTATCATAATTATGGATCGATCGCCGGTTTCCCGCAAGGCTACCGCACGAACCGCCAGTTGATCATGGATGTCGAGAATAAATTCGACTATGGCATCTCCGGTGGCGCCGGTATCGAACTTCTCTTCCGCAACCGCCATTCCGTTATGCTGGAAGGCCGATATTATTTCGGACTCGGAAACATCTTCAAGGCATCGAAGAGCGACTATTTCGCCGCCTCACGAAACATGGCGATCGAAATTTCACTTTGCTACATGTTCAGGGTTCTCTGACTATGATCACCATCCTTCCGCCAACCGCCCCCGACATTCTCCTGTGGTGTGGAAGAGGTGTGACCGTGACACTCCCGACCGGTCCGTTCATCTCCGCGCTCCGAGCTCCCGAGGGTACGCCGATCCGCCTGATTGCCTCGCGTAAAGGG
>CAMWGM010000138.1 GCA_947173755.1 uncultured Muribaculaceae bacterium | reverse complement strand
CTCAGTGATTTTCCCGGTGATGTCACAACGGATATCAACACACTCCGGAAATACAGAGTCGGTGAAACCGGTGCTTAGAAACCTTATCTGGTCGGTCTCGGGATGAGTGTCGGCTATCGATATGAGATATTCGAGGGTGTTGAGGGCGATGAAATCGTCGGAGTCGACGAAGAGAACCCATTCGCCTCCGGCAACCTCCAGACCAGTGTTGCGGGCCATACCGAGACCTTCGTTTTGCTTGTGGATTACCCTGATGCGGGGATCGGAGGCCGCGAGGCGGTCGCAGATGGCGGGACAACCGTCGGGAGATCCATCGTCGACAAGAATTATCTCGATATCGCGCAGCGTCTGGCAGATGAGACTGCGGACACACTGTTCGAGATAAGGCTCGACCTTATAGACAGGGACGATTATGGATACTTTCGGGGTCATGACTCAACTGATCGGGTCAGGGATTGGCGCGCCTGGAGTCCCACCAAGTATATATAGAACACTATGGCGCAATAATAGACGAGCGCATATTGGTCCTGATAGGCAAGGATCATCGTGAAGATCATCAGGGTATAGAACCGCAGATTTCGGGCGAATGGCTCGGGGTCGCGTGAGAAAATGAGGTGCAGTATGAAGCCAAGAAACCAGACGAGTCCGACCAACCCGAGCTGTATCACCCACGCGAGTGCGAGAGGCACGGAGCCGCGGACCAGAGCGTAATTCTTGCGGGCAAACTCAGTCTCGCTGAGCACGTCGTTGCCTTTGAACTGGCCGATGCCCGCGCCGAGCATCAGTCCGCCTTTAGTGGTCGCGAGCGCATCAGGGACGAGGATAAACCGGCCGAAGCGGGGGAGGTCGGTGGCCCAGAAATTGTCGGTCTCGATCTCCTCCTCGTAGACCATCATGCCGAGTTCTGCAAGATCGTGGATATCCTCGCCGACGAAATACTCATAGTAGAATTTCTCGCTGAGAATCGTCTCGAGTTTGATGTGAGTCGCCTTGAGATAGAGGAAAAGGAGACCTGCGAGGGCCACGATGCCGAGAGGAATGGCCATGAGAAGACGGAAGAAAAAACGACGGTCGATCTTCATCAGGAAAACGAAGTAGCCGATGAAGAAAAAGAAACTGATCTTTGTTTCGTTGAGGAACGTCGGGAGAAGGAGGAAGATGAGCAGTCGGTTGTGGATGAGATTGGCCCAGTAACTTTCATCGTAATCCCAGCGCTTGACCATAAGATAGAAGGAGACGATGTAGATGAGAGTGGAGACCACACCTGAATGGCCGTATCCCATCGTGCCGCCGCCGGCATCGTTGGCACCGTAGCGGATGAACTGCCATGTCACACAGATCACCTGGAGATAGAGAAACCAGCGCAGGGCTTTATCCATCTGCTCGGTGAAGCGCCCGGCATAGTCAGGCCGCGAGAGCATGTAGCGGATAAATGGCACCGTGAAAAGAATGCCGAAATAGTCGCGCATGCCGTTGATCCACGTAACGGTACTCTCATGGTTGATATAACCCGACACTACAGCAAGAGCCACGAGCGAGCCGCCCCAGAGAAGATCGGATCGGTTGCGTATAGTCACGAGGCCGAGACAGAGAAAGACGAGGTCGCAGAGGAGGTTGGCATAGGACTGGAGAGGTCCCAGAAAGGGCATGAACTCATCGCGTACGAAGCCGTAGCAGAGCAGCGTCCAGAGGGCGCCGAAGAAGAAGCCGGTGAGTATGCGGTAGCGTTCGATCATGTTGTCGGAGAAGCCACGCGGGGATTAGCGTTTGCTGACGGTGTTCTTCGCACCATAGCCATAGCCGTAGCCCTTCTTGGAGTGTGCGCCGTTAATGACAACCGATGTGCGCTTGAGACGGTTGCCGTCGTAGATCTCCTGGATGAAGTCAAGATCCTGCATCGAACTGTAGTTGAGGCGGGTGACGTAGACAGTGACATCGGAGATGCGGTCGAGGGTAAATGTGTCGCTGACCATACCGACGGGAGCAGTGTCGACCACAATGAAGTCGTAGCGCTCACGCAGTTGCGCGAAGAGGGCGTCGACCTTATCGGACATGAGGAGTTCGGCGGGATTGGGGGGAATCGGGCCGGCCACAATGACATCGAACCGGGCATAACCTTTCATCGGGACGATTATCTGGTCAAGCGTCACCTTGTCGGAAGCGAGATAGTTGGTGAGCCCCAGCGGCGGATCGATGTCGAGATAGTTGGAAAGCTGGGGATTGCGTATATCCATGCCGACAAGAAGGACTTTCTTGTTGTCGAGCAGTGCGAGCGAGGCTGCAAGATTGAGCGAGATGAACGATTTTCCTTCGCCTGACCTTGTGGAGGTCATGAGGATGACTTTGTCGCCTGCGTTTGAGAGGAGGAACTGGAGGTTGGAGCGAAGCAAGCGGAAGAGTTCCGTCGTCGACGATGTGTCGCGTTCGGTCACGACGAGACTGCGGCCCGACTTGTCGACGCAAATCTCGCCGAGGATAGGTGCCGTGATGCGGCGCTCGACCTCGCTGCGCGACTCGAATTTGTTGCGTATGATCTTGCGAAGATAGATGATGGCCGGGGGAATGAGAAGGCCGATGATGAAGAAGACGACGAGAATCAGTTTGGGCGACATGCCGAGCGGTTCGCTGAGCACATAGGCTTCGTCGATGATCTTGCCTTTCGAGACGGCGTTTGCGAGGAGGAGGGAGTTTTCCTCCTGACGCTGGAGAAGGAAAAGATAGAGTTCCTGCTTGACCATCATCTGGCGCTGCATGTTGATGAATTCGCGCTCCTGGGTTGGTATGTTGCTCAGGCGTGAGTCGGTCTTGGCTTTTTCCTTGCGGAGATCGTCGAGTTTGACACGGGTGCTCTCGAGGAGACGGTCGGTGCTGATGCGCAGGTTCTCGCGCGAGGCATCGATCTGCTGCGACAGTTGCTTGACGGCATAGTTGTCGGGAGTGGTGCCCTGCATAAGTTCCATGCGTTTGAGCATGAGGTCGTTGTAAGCGGCGATGGCTGCCTGCATCCCTTCGCTTGCGACTGCCATCGGGACGAGGTCGTTGCGGTGGGCCGGATCGGAGAAGTAGTCGCGGGTCATCTTCATGATCTCATACTCGGTCTCCTGCTCGATAAGTGCGGTCTCGAGTGCGCCTTTCTTGGTGGTCTGATACTCGGCTTCAGCCTCGACATCGATGATGCCGTGACCCTCTTTGTAAGCCTGTATGGCCGATTCGGCATCCTGAAGATCGGTGGCGAGAAGGGCAAGACGTTCCTGAAGGAATTTGCCGGTATTTTCTCCCTGGAGATTGCGCTCGGCAAGTCCGCGCTCGTTATATTTGATAAGGATCTCGTTGAGGACGGCGCTACCCAGGTCAGGGTTGGGAGTGTCATAGGCAAGTTCGATCACGTTGCTCTTGCGGCTGGCGATCCCCACGTCGATGCTCTCGGTGAGGTCTTCGGCAGCGGTCTCATATCCGGAGAAGTAGACTACGGTCTTGACATTCTGTCCTTTCGGGAAGGTAGATGTGGGAGTGACCGTGAAGTCGCCATATTCCGTCTTGATCACGTGGGGAAGCGTGATGTCGTCGAGATCAGCAAGAACTTTTTTCTCGGCTTTGACCTTGATATCGGCAAGTCCTTTACGGTCGACTTTTATGTTGAAGATAAGGGTGGTCTTGAGGGTATCGGCAATCCCCGGGGCATCGACATCGACGGGAAACTGCGGATAGGCGGTATAGGATTTCAGAAAACCGCTCTTGACGCGGTGGATTTTGTTGAGTTGGAGCGTCTTGGCGACTTCACGGAAAAGCGAGTGCGAACTTATGACGAAGACCTCGTCCTCGACGTAGGCACTCGAGCCGAAGAGCGAACTCAGGCCTCCCATGGTGGCGCTTGACGCGGCGAGAGGTGAGTCGTTTTCCTGAGTGATGAGTATGTTGGCTCTGACTGCCATAGGGCGCTCGCTCTTGCGGACAACGACGAACCCGAGGGCTACACACAGAAAGACTGAGATCACGAAATAATACCATTTCGAAGCGTAGGTTCTCAGCAGAGAGTGGAAGTCGATGAAATCGGCGGCTTTCTTTGTATTGGCCATAACTTATGGAATGGAATTTTTATTTTACGGTCAGGGCGATGATGAGCGATGCGATCACTGAGGCGGCGCTCACAACGGTCGATGTGACCTGAAGTTTATAGGCGTTGTTGGTGTCGTAGGCCGCATTGCTCTGGCGCACCTTGTTGGGCTCGACATATATATAGTCGTTCTGACGCAGGTAATAATAGGGTGACGAGAGCGCCTCGGAGGAGGTGAGGTCGATACGTCCGAACTTGCGCTCGCCGTTTTCCTCGCGGATGACGAGCACATTGGTGCGTTCGCCGTATGGGGTCAGGTCACCCGCCTCGGCGAGTGCGTCGAGGATGGTGTAGCGGTTGGAATAGACGTTGATTTTGGAGGGCTTGGCCACCTCGCCGGCCACATTGACCGTGAAGTTGGAGAGGATCACCGAGACGTTGGCGTCGGCAACGTCGCGTCGGATGCGAGCGGTGAGGTCTTCAGCCACCTGCTCCACATTTTTTCCGGCCACATGGATCTCGCCGAGGACCGGGAAATTGATGTCGCCTTTCGAATTGACCACATAGACTTGTTGGCGCGGTGTGGTGGGGGAGACCACCGTCGAGCGGAGCGCGGGATTGGAGAAGGGAATGTTGTAGACAGCGGTTGCCTCGGGATTGGGCGAAGTCACCATGATGAGGAGTTCATCTTCCGGCTCGATGGGAGGCAGGTAGTCCATGACGGGTAACTGTCCCGATGTCTGACCTTTCAGATCAGTAAAATATGGAAGTGCATTCTTCGAGGAATTGCAGGAGGCCATCAGGAGCGTGAGGCCGAGCGCTGCTATGATTGTCTTTAACTTCATGAATGAAAGGCTGTTTTCGTGATAATGAAAGGCTGACGGAGAGGGCTGTTCCGCCGTCGGGGAGATGTCGACCTACAAATTCTAACGAGAAACCGTCGACAATATTATATAAAGCGACCGTGTTTT
>CAMWGM010000137.1 GCA_947173755.1 uncultured Muribaculaceae bacterium | reverse complement strand
AAGTAGGAGAGCGCGGTGGGATAGTCGCCAAGATCGGAATAAACGCGGCCACCATAATATAAAGCCTCGGCATAGGGGATCGCGGAAGGATGTGACTCGGCATAAGCCATCACTCCGAGGATAAGCGAGTCGGAGGTGTGGGTGACGAATGCCTTGTCGGAAGCTTTTACCGTCAGGAAGTCATATCGGTAGCGGTCAGCCTTCGAGAGTGAGTCGGGGCAGACGGAGTCGAGCACGGCGAGTGCCTCGTGGGGAGAATCGGCGGCGAGCGATCCGGCCCGCATTAAGCGCGGGTCGGATTTCGGGCCTTGAGTGCAGCCGGCGAGCAGTAGCAGGCCAATGAGGATGGTCAGATGGCGGAGCATCGGATGAACGTGGGTTTAGGAAAATTGATGAGGCCGCTTAAGCGGGGCGCGGTCAGTAGCGGAAGGAGGAGCCGCCGAGAAATTCGCGTATCAGCGATGTCGGGGGGATGAGTCGCGACGAGATGGGGGCGGCGAGACTGAGCAGGTTGATCAGGCGCGAGGCCACGGCATACTCGGGACGGTCGTGGGGCACGGAGCGAAGCACCCGTTCGGCTTCGTCGCGCATCACGCTGAGTTCGAACAGCAGCGAGGAGTTGAACATCGAGTCGGCGTTTTCCTGATAGGGGAAGATCCACTTTTCCTCGCCGCGGCGCACGGAGGGCCAGCGGGCGATGGTCGACGTGGCCGAAGTCCCGCGGTATTTGTAGTCGCGGATTATTCGGCGCAGCAGACGGTTGTCGGTGGTCGACACCCAGTTGTGGTCGTCGAGCGAGAGGGTTGTGAGCGCCGAGACATAGACGCGATATTTCATATCCTCGGGGATATCGGCGGTCAGTTCGGGGTTTAGGCCGTGGATTCCTTCGATCAGTAGCACCGAGTCGGGGGCGAGACGGATGCGGTTGCCGCGGAATTCGCGCTGCCCAGTCTCGAAATTATAGTAGGGTAACTCGACCTCGCGCCCGGCCAGGAGATCGAGCAGATTGCGGTTGAAAAGTTTTAGATCGAGGGCGTGGAGCGACTCATAGTCATAATCGCCGTCGGCGTCGCGTGGAGTGTGCTCGCGGTCTACGAAGTAGTCGTCGAGCGAGATCATGACCGGTTTGATCAGATTGGTGAGCAGATTTATGGCGAGACGCTTGGTGAAAGTGGTCTTGCCCGACGACGACGGACCGGCTATAAGCACGATCCTCGACCCTCCCTGATGGAAACGGCGCGTGATGCGGTCGGCGATCTCGCCGATATATTTGGCATGTAGCGCTTCGGCCACATTGATCATTCGGGCCTCGTCCTCGTGGGCCACGATATCGTTGACGTCGCCGAGAGTCTTGATGCCGACGATGCTGTTGAACTTCAGATATTCCGTGAAAGCGTTGAAGAGTTTCGGCTGAGGCACCGGGATGGCCGCGCGTGCCGGATCGTCGGGAGCGGCGCCGAGCAGCAGCATCCCCTCCTCGAAGCAGTGGAGGTCGAATGCGGCCAGACGGCCTGTCGATGGCGCCAGCGGGCCGAGGAAAGTGTCGGCCAGATCGTCGAGCGTATAATAGACGGTATAGAGATTGTGGAGCGTCTCGATGAGTTTCACTTTCCTCAACAATCCCTGGCGGCGGAAGATCTCGAGCACCTCGGGGGTGGGGCGCTCGTGACGCTCGAACGGAATGTCGAGAGCGATGAGATCCTTCATCTGCGCTTTGAGTTGCCCGACGAGTCCGGGAGTGCATTCGGTGTCCGGGAGGGTGGCATAGTAACCACGGGCCACGCTGTGATTGATGACGAGCCGTTTGCCCGGCATGAGTTGGCTGACCGCCCGGTAGAGCAGCATGCAGAGCGAGCGTATCAGACAGTTGCGGCCGTCGGTAGTGTCGGGAGCCACATATTCCACCTGTGCCGGACGGTAGAGCGGGGTCGAGAGGTCGACCGTGCGGTTGTTGAGACGTGCGCAGACAGGCTCGAAGCCGAGATTGAGACGTTTGGCGAGCGAGAGGAGGGTTTCTCCTCCTTCGGCTTCCACCTGGATGTTGAGGTTGGTGACGAGGATGTTGAGTCGGGTGCTCATATTCTGATTCTGTTTACGTGGTTATGGAGGGCATCGCAAGAGTGAGCCCCCGTTCAAGGAAATTTAAGGTGTAGGTGCGGCCGTCGTCCAGGGTGGCGCGTGCTGCCGTGAGATCGACCTCGATCTGCCTCGGATCGAGCCCCCGCGTGCGCGCCACTTTATATACGGCTTCTTTGGCGGTCCAGTAGGCGAGCAGAAGGTCGATCCCGGGGCTCAGGGCTGCCTCCGCCGGAGTGAGAAACCGGTGTGCCACCCTGATAAGTTGGGCGCGGGGAGTCTCTGCATCGATACCGACAGGCATGTCGCGACTGACCGCGAGCCATGCGCGGTCGATGCTGTGGCTGATACTGATGAATGGTGGCGCCGGGATCCCCTCGATGCGTGGTGAGCCGTCGGCATCATGCTCCAGTCGGGCGTTCGGGCCGAAGGCGTCGGCAATGAGCAGCCTCACGGCTGCGCGCTCAGCCTCGCGGCGGGATGAGGTGTGTGGCCGTCCATCTATCTCCACCGAACTGACGCTGACCCCTTCGGGCAGCATGGCCGATGAGAAGAGAGTCACTTGAGGCATTTGAGCATCTCGGTGAGGTCGCGCTCGACAGTGTCGATGACCGGGCGGATGGAGTCGTTGGTGGTTTCGAATGGACGGTTGAGATAGAGGGTGCCGAAGAGGGTGGCGGTCGAGTCGGGGGCGATGGCCAGGATCTGCACCGGGCACACCGGAGCCGACGGGGTGACGATCATGCGGCAATCCCATCCCCCTTCGCTCGTCAGGGTGGTCAGTTCCCCCTGCTGCCCCTGGGTGTTGCGCTGCATCTTGACCGAAAGGTCGCGCAGCACACCGTCGAGCGAGTCGGGACGCATCTCCGAAAGGGTCAGGTAGACCGCCGAAGGAGAGAAGGAGGGATAGATCAGGTCGATCCACACGGCTCCGCGGGCATGGTTGACGCGCGGAGTGACGGCCTTGTTCACCATCAGGCGGACCGGGAGCGAGTCGACCTCGACATAGGAAGCGTCAGGGGTCTCGATGCGGGGATATCCTTCGGGCAGAGGGGTGGCTGAGCGGCGGTTGTCGCGGCAGCCGCATGTCGCGCAGGCCAGGGCGGCACAGGCTAAGAGGGTCGGCAGGAGTCTCATGTCGGCGATGAGTTTTGGTCGGTCTGTAAGGTCGGCATTACCTTGACGCGCACATTGACTATGCGGTGGTTGCGCACCGAGAGCACCAGGAAGCGGCACCGTCCGTAGACGATCGACTCCTTCTCCTTCGGGAAGTCACCCTTGATGGCGAGCAGCATTCCCGCCAGGGTCTCGCAGTCCTCGGTGACCGCCTCATAGTCTGCCTCCTCCTGATCGGTGATGCGGAAGAAATCGTTGAGCAGAGTCTTTCCTTCGAAGATATATGTCCCGTCGGGGAGGCGGCGGTAGGTCTTTGCCTCGTCGTCATACTCGTCGTCGATATCGCCCACGATCTCCTCGAGGACATCCTCGAGGGTGACTATGCCCTGCGTGCCTCCGAACTCGTCGATCACGATGGCCAGATGGACGCGCCGCTTGCGGAAATCCTCCATCAGATCGTCTATCATTCTCGACTCGGGCACGAAGTAGGGCTCGCGCATCAGGGTGCGCCAGTCGAAAGTAGCGGGAGTGTCGGCTCCGACATATGGCAGAAGGTCGCGCGAATAGAGCACGCCTTTGATCGAGTCCATCGTCTGGTCGTAGACCGGCAGGCGGGCAAAGCCGCTTTCGATCACGATCTTCATCACCTCACGGAAATCGAGGTCGATGTCGAGACCGGTCACGTCGACGCGCGGCGTCATCACCTCAGAGGCTGTCGTGTCGCCGAACTTCAGGATCCCCTCGAGCATGTCCTTGTCGGTCGCGTTAGGGTCGAGGTCGGTGATCTCGAGAGCCTGAGTCAGGTCGTCGGCTGTCACGGTGGAATCCTTTTTCGTCACGACATGGTTGACTATGCCGGTGCTCTTCACGAGCACCGCCGAGAGCGGACGGAACAGTTTCACCATAAGCCCGATCGGTCCGGCGGCCATTTCGGCCCAGCGGAGAGTGTTGGAATTGGCTATAAGTTTGGGAAGGATCTCGCCGAACAGAAGGATGAGGAACGTGAGGATGACCGTCTGCAGGATGAAACTGAGCAGGGGGCTCATGCCGGCGAAGATGGGGCCGAGGGCGAAGTTGCAGAGCACCACTATGGTGACGTTCACCAGATTGTTGGCGATGAGTATCGTGGCCAGCAGCAGATCGGCCTTGTCGAGCAGAGCCGCCACGGCACGCCCTGCGGGAGTGTCGTCGAGGTGCTCGCGCTGCACCGGAGTCAAGGAAAAGAATGAGATTTCGCTCCCCGAGACAAAGCCGGAGATAAAGAGAGCGACGAGAGCCACAAGCAGCGACACCACCTGTGTCCCGTCCATCGCTGGTAAAGGGTCTATATCCATTTAGGTTACACTTAATTAAGGCGTCGGCCGACCTCCCTGCGGGACGCGTCAGCCAAACTTCTGCAAAAATAATCATTTTTAGGCATAAGTGCAAAAAAATGGACAAAACCGACTTTTTGACCCCCGTGGCGGCATGATTTTTTCTAAATTATTTGGAACGTAAGGAATATTTACTTACATTTGTGGCGCAAATGACAGGCGATGATGCCCCGCACGTCAGAGGATGGCGCCGCATCTGCGCTCCCCGATCAGTTTGCCGTTGCTCCCACGCACTGAAAAAGCGAGGGGCAGTGTAGAGAGAAATAAAAATACTTACATAGTTCCACCCCCATCCGAAAAACCAGGCTCAAGGAATCGTCTCATCCCCTCCTCCGTACGCTTCTTACCTTCCGCTCTTTCCAAATTCCCTCCCGACGTTAGGAGACGCATCTGTCAGCCCGCTCGCTATGACATCAGCCATCTGCGACAATTAAGTTCTTATGGCATCCTCCGGCCTCAGGTCGGCAAAAAGCATCGGTTCTCCGATGC
>CAMWGM010000136.1 GCA_947173755.1 uncultured Muribaculaceae bacterium | reverse complement strand
CCCTATGACAACCGTCCCGTCATCAACGACATCGTTCACGCCCGCGCCGAAAAAGCCAAACTTCTCGGTTACCGCGACTTCGCATCATATATGACCGACAATGTCATGGCCAAGACCCCCGAAGCCGCCAACGACCTTCTGCTCAAGATATGGACTCCCGCCACTGAAAAAGTGAAGGAGGAAGTGGCCGAGATGAGCGCTCTCGCAGCCGCCGAAGGCAAGGATGCCAAGATCGAGCCCTGGGACTACTATTACTATGCCGAGAAGGTGCGTGGCAAGAAGTATGATCTCGACGAGAACGAGGTGAGCGCCTATTTCTCGCTCGACAATGTCCGCAAAGGCATCTTCACACTCGCCGACAAACTCTATGGCGTGAAATTCACCGAAATGCCCGACGCTCCCAAATACAACCCCGAAGTGACTGTCTATGATGTCACCGACGCAAAGACCGGCGAGCATATCGCGGTGTTCATGACCGACTACTTCCCCCGCGCTTCGAAACGCCAGGGAGCATGGATGAGCGAGTTCAAGGGTTCGTTCGTCGATCCCGACGGCACCGTCGGCCGACCCATTATATATAATGTGGGTAATTTCACCCGTCCTACCGTCGACACCCCCGCCCTTCTCACAGTTGACGAGGTCCAGACAATGTTCCACGAATTCGGTCACGGTCTCCACGGCATGCTGACCCGCGCGAAACTCCGCTCACAGGCCGGGACCAACGTCGACCGCGATTTCGTCGAACTCCCCTCGCAGATCAACGAACACTGGGCTCTCGAGCCCGAACTCCTCAAGGAGTATGCCTTCCATTACAAGACCGGCGAACCTATACCCGCGTCGCTCGTAGAGAAACTTCAGGCTGCCTCGACCCACAATCAGGGTTTCATGACCACCGAACTTGCCGGCGCAGCCCTCCTCGACCTCGCCTATGGCGCACTTAATCCCGCCGCGAACGACACAATTGACGTGGATGCTTTCGAAGCAAAAGTGGCCGAGAGCCTTGATATGCCTGCCGAAGTGGCCTACCGTTACCGTTCGCCCTACTTCAAGCATATCTTCGGCAGCGACGGATATGCTTCAGGCTACTATACATATCTCTGGGCCGAAGTGCTCGACACCGACGGTTTCGAACTCTTCAAGGAGAAAGGAATCTTCGATCCCGAGACAGCAAAATCGTTCAGGGAGAACATCCTCGAGATGGGCGGCAGCGACGACCCGATGGAACTCTATGTCCGTTTCCGCGGACACAAGCCCTCTGTCGAGCCTCTGCTCCGCAACCGCGGTCTCCTCAACTGAAAATAAATCTCTCCTTACATCCCACTCCTCCCCGACAGCGGGAGGAGTGGATTAAAACCAATTCACTATGCTCGAAAAATTCAGATTTCGCCGCCGCCCTTACCGCGTCGGACTCGCACTCAGCGGAGGCGGCGCACGCGGCTTCGCTCATGCCGGGGCTCTCGCTGCTCTCGAAGATCTCGGAGTCAAGCCTGACATCATCGCAGGTGTCAGCGCCGGCTCGGTCGTGACAGGAATGTATGCCGCCGGAATGCGTCCGAAAGAGATACTCGATGCTTTTGCCAACGAATCATTCACGAGTCTCGCCCGTATGGCCATTCCCCGTGAAGGTTTCTTCCAGATCGACGGCTTCAAGCGTTTTCTGCGCGAGCATATCCCCTATGAGCGCATCGAGCAACTTCCGATTCCTTCGCTCATCTGCGCGACCGACCTCAACAAGTCGCGCGGAGTGGCTTTCCGCGAGGGCGACATCGTGGAGTGCATAGCCGCCTCATGCTCCATACCCATCATCTTCAAGCCTGTGCGCATTGACGGTGTCACTTACGTTGACGGCGGCGTAGTGGCCAATCTTCCCGCTTGGGCTATACGCGAACACTGCAAATATGTGATCGGCATCAACTGCTCGCCTGTCCCGAGGCGCGGCAATCCGACGTCGATCATTGATATTGCCCAACGCACATATGATATCCTTGTCAAGACCAACTCGGTCGCTCAGATGGAGATGTGTGATCTGGCCGTGTCGATCGACGATATCGCCAAATATCAGGTGTTCAATCTGAAGGAGATCCACCGTGTCTACCATATCGGCTATGAAACCACTATGAAAGCCATGCTCGAGGCCGGTTTTACTCCGTCACGACTGTAGGCCGGCTCCGGCTCCCCTCAAATAACTGTGTCAATACTTTTCAATGGACAATAAACTGATCATCTACCAGATTCTGCCCCGACTCTTCACCAACACATGCACCAACTGCATACCGTCGGGAACCATCGAGCAGAACGGCGTAGGAAAACTCAACGACATCACTCCCGAGGTGCTCAATTCCATCAAGGAACTCGGCACGACACACATCTGGTATACAGGACTGATAGAGCATGCCACAAAGACCGACTACTCGGCTCAGGGCATCACTCCCCCCGACAATCCCCATGTCGTGAAAGGGCAGGCGGGTTCCCCTTATGCCATAAAGGACTATTATGACATCGACCCCGATCTGGCCGAAAGTGTGCCCGACCGTATGAGGGAATTCGAGTCGCTCGTCCGTCGCACCCATGCCGCGGGAATGAAAGTGATCATCGACTTCGTGCCCAACCACACAGCGCGTGTCTATCACTCCGACTCCAAGCCCAAAGGTATAAAGGATTTCGGCGAGGATGACAACAAGGAGATGTTCTTCAGCCCGTCGAACAACTACTATTACATCACCCGGCAACTCTTCTCGCCCTCCTTTCCGCTCGGCGAGGGCAAGAAAGCCTATGTCGAGTTTCCGGCCAAAGCGACCGGCGACGACTGTTTCTCGGCATTTCCGGGTGTCAACAACTGGTATGAGACCGTAAAACTCAACTACGGCCGCGATCCCTATGACGGAAGCGGTCACTATTCGCCTATCCCCGACACATGGTTCAAGATGCTCCACATCCTTCGCTTCTGGGCAACGAAGGGGGTCGACGCTTTCCGATGCGACATGGCTTTCATGGTGCCTCTCGAATTCTGGCAGTGGGCAATCCCCAACGTCAAGGATCAGTATCCCCACGTCCAGTTTATTGCGGAGATCTATGACATCGGGCTCTACCGTCCGTTCATTTTCCAGGGAGGTTTCGATTACCTCTACGATAAGGTCAATCTCTATGATACACTCCGTGGCGTACAATGTCTCAACTACTCGGCGGCCACACTGACCAACTGCTGGCAGAGTCTGGAAGGTATTTCGGACCACATGCTCAACTTCCTCGAAAATCATGACGAGCAGCGGTTCGGTTCACGTCAATATGCAGGCGATCCGGCTAAGGTGATCCCCTCGCTGGTGGTGAGTTCGATGATATCCACCGGACCGATGATGATCTATTTCGGTCAGGAACTCGGCGAACAGGCCACCGATGCCGAAGGTTTCTCCGGTCGCGACGGACGAACCACGATCTTCGACTACTGGAGCCTGGGGACACTCCGCCGCTGGTATAACGACGGTCATCCCGACGGCTCGCAACTCACTCCGCGCGAACGCTGGCTCAGGAACAAGTATATCCGCATTCTCAATCTCGCGAAAAACGAGGATGCCGTGGCTAAAGGAAGATTTTTCGACCTGATGTATGTCAACTATGAGAATCCGACTTTCAATCCTCACCGTCAATATGCCTTCCTGCGCAATTATAACGGGGAGACACTTCTCATAGCGGTCAATTTCTCGTCAGATTCATGCGATCTCGCCATCAATATTCCGCTCCATGCGTTCGAGACGCTCGACATTCCCGAGGGAAAGGCTGTGGCCCGCGAACTCATCACCGACAGCGAAGACCTCAAGACACTGTCGAGCGAAGAACCGTTCCGCACCATGATCCCTCCCTATGATGCCGTGGTCTGGAAAATCCGCCACGACGCCGTCAAACCGCTCCATTGAGAGCATCACGCCTGTAAAGATTCACCATGAAAAACCACACCCGTAAGTGTGTGATGGCTGCGATCGGATCGCTTCTGATCGCATCATCGGCACTCGGCGGCACTCGTTCCGGACTGACGCGGCTCAGCGACGGAATAATCATCGATATCCCCGCAGCCTCATCCGACGACACACGTCGGGTGAGGCTGCGTGTTGTCTCCGACAAAATTATCCATGTTTCCGCGACCCCTGACTCTCTCTTTGCCGATCTGCCGAGTCTTGTGACAGTCGAACAGAAGATTGCGCCCCGGTTCAATGTCGCAACCACTGATTCGTCCGCCATCGTCTCGACCTCCGGACTTAAGGCTGAAGTGTCATTGTCATCGGGCAAAGTGAAATTCTCCGACAAAAACGGACGTTTGCTGGCGGCGGAAAAAAGGAGATTCTTCCGCCCGGTGTCTGTCGAAGGGAGAGACGGCTATTCAGTGGGTCAGGTGTTCGAATCGCTCAACGATAATGAGGGCCTGTATGGACTCGGACAGCATCAGAGCGACGAATTCAACTATAAAGGACGCGATGAAGAACTGTTTCAATATAACACCAAGGTATCGGTCCCGTTTGTTGTATCGACCGACGGATATGGAATTCTCTGGGACAGTTATTCGCTTGTGCGTTTCGGAAATCCGGCGCCCTACTCACAACTCGGCGAAGTGTTCAGGCTCTTTGATGCCGATGGAAATGAAGGAGCACTGACAGGATCATATACTCCCGCTGGTTCGGACAGTCCGACGCTGGTCGAGCGTGTAGACTCCATCTATTTCGAGCATCTGATGCGGGAGGATCTCACCAGGGTGGTCAATCTGCCGACAGATTTCCCATTCAAAGAGAGTCATGTGACTTATTCGGGATATCTCGAGGCACCGGAGACCGCCGCCTACAAGATGACACTCTACTATTCCGGATATGTCAGCGTCAAAATCGACGGGAAAGAGGTTGTTCCTGAGCGCTGGCGCACTTCCTGGAACCCGAACGCTTATAAATTCACAGTCAGTCTTCAGGCAGGGAAGCGCACACCATTGAGTATTGACTGGCGTCCTGACGGCGATGTGGCATATCTCGGACTGCGGGCGTACTCGCCACGCTCCCACGAAGAGGAGATGGATATGGAATGGTGGAGCGAGATGC
>CAMWGM010000135.1 GCA_947173755.1 uncultured Muribaculaceae bacterium | reverse complement strand
GAGGCAGGCATTCCCGCCGACATGAATCCCCGTGCGAGGCCACCGCCCATTGCGCCCGCACCGATTATTGCTACTTCCATAAGTGTTTAAAATTCAGAGAAAGCCAGCGGGAGCGACGAACGCACCGAAGGCAGACGGAAAATGCGGTCTTTGCCGACGAGCAACAGCGGGACATCGTGACCGGCAAGCACTTCATACTCAACGAGAGCCTGACGGCAGGCTCCGCAGGGAGCCACGGGGTCAGATACTTCTTTGCCATCCGTACCGCGGGCAGCCACGGCTATTTCGACAAAGCGTGCCTCGGGATGACGTGCGCCTGCATAGAAACAGGCTGAACGTTCGGCGCAGGTTCCTACCGTAAAAGCTGCGTTTTCCTGATTGGCTCCGGTGACTACCTCGCCGTTTGAGAGCAGGATGGCTGCTCCCACATGAAAATGACTGTAGGGAGCGTAGGACCGGTGTGTGGCGCCGCGGGCTTCGTCGACCAGGCGGCGCTCCTCAGCAGTGAGTTCGTCATAACTCAACTCGACCACGGGAACAGTGATGTTGAATTCTTTCATTTTCCGGAATACTCTTTGATAATGTTACGGCAGCCATCCTCGAGCAGATCGAGCACGAGTTCGAATCCCTCGCTTCCCTCGTAATAAGGATCGGGGACATGGTCATAACGCGCTCCTGGCGTGAAGAAGTCGGCCATCGGACGGACCTTTCTCGCTGCCTCGACCGAAGGAGCGGTGTGGCGCAGCGACGCAAGGATGGAATTATCCATGCCGATGATCAGGTCGAAATCCTCGAAATCTTCAAGATCCACCTGACGGCAATGATGGGTGAGTTCATATCCCCGCTGACGGGCGTGAACCCTCATGCGGCGGTCTGGAAGCTGACCTATGTGATAGCGGCCTGTGCCGGCCGAGTCTATTGTCCAGTCGTCGGGAGAGCCCTCGGTCATGGAACGCAGGATTTCCTCGGCGGCCGGACTCCGGCAGATGTTGCCGAGACAGACGAAAAGCACTTTCATGGAGTATCGGGAAGTGATTTGGGATGGCGATAAGTGAGAGGCGCAACGTGGACGGGATCATGCCTGATCATCGCGCCAGCGGGGGAGCGAGAAGATGAATTCCAGACCACCCGCCGAACGGTTGTGGACTGAGATAGTGCCTCCGAGTGTTGTGATCGTACTCTTGACGATGGGCAGGCCGAGACCGGTTCCACCCATCTTGCGCGAACGGCCTGTGTCCACACGATAGAAGCGTTCGAAGAGGTGGGTGAGATGCTCCTCGCCTACGCCTACACCGTCATCCCAAAATGCGAACATGTAGAAGTGGTCGTTCTCGGAGAGCAGATTGAGCCCTATATGCTTGCCCTGCGAGTACATGGCGGCATTTTTGATCAGGCCGCATATCATGCCGTGGAGCAGACCCTGATTGCCGGCTACGTAGCACTCCAGAGGAATGTCAAACGAGAATTTCATCGATCCAGCGATGTTGGTGGCAGGCAGATCATAGTCGATCTGATAGACCAGGTCGTGCATATCGATGCGTGTGACGGCTATCTTGTCGCTGCCGTTCTCGAGACGGGTCATCGTGGAGACGTCGTTGAGCAGTGTCGACAGACGCTCGACATTCGAGAGCATGCGTTCCAGAAACCGGCGGCGTGTTGCCTCGTCCATGTTCTCGTCACTGAGAATTGACTCGAGATATCCGCGGATGATACCGACCGGGGTCTTGATCTCGTGGTTGATGTTGTTGGTCATCTGGCGCATGACACGCCCCTTTTCCTCGATGGCGTGGATGGTGACCAGGCGTTCCTTCTTGATGAGCCGGATGGCGTTCTCGCGCTCGCGGTAGAGCGAGACGATCTCGCGCGAGATCTCGCCGAGTTCGTTCTGCGGAAACTTGTCGACATCCTCGAAGCTTGCCCCGGTGGCGGCCCGGTTGGCAAACTCCTTGAGCAGTGTCACCGAGCGCGTGAGGCGGTGAGTGACCCAGTAGGTCAGGGCAAGTGTCACCAGAATACACAACCCGATTATCAACCATACCGTCGAGTCGATCTCGACGGCATCGTCGACAGTCTCGTTGAACGGCATCGCGGCGATCACCTTGATCATTCCGTCGTCACTGTAGGTGTGTGCCACGATATAGGGCTTCTCTTCATCCTCGTCGTTTACCACCGGCAGATCGCCGTTGGTGGCATGAATGGTGCGTATTCCCTCGGCCTTGTCGATGTCAAAGGGGAGCGGGATACCGTAGGAATAGCGCAGGAGACCATCCTCTTTATAGACGGAGAGACGGACTCCGTCATACTTGGTGTCCTTGAAGTAGCTCGATATAAACTGATTGAAAGGGCGGAGGGTCTGATCCTCGTGGTAGGCCCTCAGGATGTGGTTGCTGATGAGTTCAAGCTGGTCGGTCAGCACCTCCGAGCGATAGTCGGCCTCTCGCTTGTACTGATACCAGATGATGAAACTGAATACAATGCAGAGAGCGACCGCTATGGGCAGGAAGAGTTGCCAATGGTAGTTGAGCCCATGTCGGTGAAACAATTTGGTCATATCTACTTGGCTTATCTCTAAGAATGTTATTTAAATCCGTATCCGAATCCGGGGCGTGTCTCGATGTGCTGGCCGTAGTCGCCGATTTTCTTTCTGAGACGGGTGATATTGGTGTCGATGGTGCGGTTGGTGATCACCACATCGTCGGCCCAGACATGGCGGATGATTTCCTGACGCGAGTAGACGCGGTTGCGGTGAGTCAGGAAGAAATAGAGCAGATCATACTCGGTCTTAGTGAGCGCAACTTTCTCGTCGTCAATATAGATGGTCTTGTCGTTGGGATCGAGACGGAGAGTCTCGAAAACGATTTCAGGCTCGAGATCAGCGGTGAGGTCGGGAGCAGGGGCGGGAGCGGCCACCTGAGCGGGAGCGGGAGCCGGGTTGGACCGCTGCGACTGCAGACGGCGCGCGATCTGGGCGCGACGCAGCACGGCATTGACACGCGCTATCATCTCGCTGACTTTGAAAGGCTTGGTGATATAATCGTCGGCACCGATGTTGAGCCCCATCACTGTGTCGTCTTCACCGTTAAGTGCTGAGCAGAAAATGATGGGGACATCTTCGGTCTGGGCGGAATTGCGCAGACGTTTTGCGAAATCAAAACCCGAAAGTCTCTCCATCATGATGTCGACAATAAAGAGATCATAGGGCGTCAGGTCTTTCTCAAGAGCCTCTTCGGCGCTATAGGCGGTGTCGACTTCATAACCTTCTTTTCGCAGGTTGTATTTCAGGATTTCACAGATTGACTCTTCATCGTCAATCACTAAAAGGCGAGTGCTCATTGTTAATTAGAAGGTTGCAAATATTACTTTTTGCGAAATTACAAATTTTCTTTGAATTAACACTGTTAAAATAGGTTAAACCGACGGTGACGTATATCCTTTAGATTACATATTATCACCTCTTATGCTCATTCTTCCCCTCACTCCTACGGTCGGGACCGCCGGTGAAAGAAAGTTGAGGAAATATTAAAGAATGTTAATGTTTTAACTTCTCGCCGGAGATTTATTGAGCAAACCGGTTTCTCCGGATGTTATAATAGAAGCGTGGACCCGCTATAATATAAATAGGTGTCTTGCGCACGTTCATCACATATTTTTTCATCAGATTTTCTTATTAACTGTCATGCAAAACGGTCGACTTAAAGGTAATCTCGAAATGTTTACCGCCAAGGTGTTCTCAGGTCTCAACGAGAACGCTCTGCGCTATCTTCTGCCGACCTGGATGGGTGCGCTGACCGGCGTGGTGCTCCGTCTGGGGTTCGGATCTCTTTTTTTCTGGGTGATTGGAATGTTTAAACATGATAAGGCGCCGGGCGCTTCGACCCGTGACATCATCACCCTGATCGGTGTCGGTATGTTCTTCGTCTATGGATACATGTGGACGCTACTTGAGGGACTTTCCTATACGACACCTATCTCGTCGTCGATTTTCATCAGTCTTCAGCCCGTGTGGGTCTACATTATCTGTCTCTTCCTCGGGACAGAAAAACTGTCGAAAGGCAAGGTAGCCGGTATCGTAATCGGTTTTGCCGGCGCACTCCTCTGCGTTCTGACCCAGAAGAGCGGCGCCATCGCCTCCGACCCTCTTAAAGGCAACTTGTTCTGCCTCGGTTCCTCGGTGCTTTTCGCCTCATATCTTGTCATCGAGAAACGCTATCTGCGCCGCCTGACCAGTGCGACGGTCTCGAAATGGACATTCCTCGGAGGTCTGATCCCCGCGATTGTCGTGGTCTGCTTCACAGGGTGGGATGCACGCGTGCTGACACAAAATGTCTTCTCGGTTCCGATGCTGGTGCTCATGTTCGTGCTGATCTTCCCGACCTCGGTCAGTTATCTTCTCCAGGACTTCGCCCTTAAGGAACTCCCCGCTACGGTTGTTGCCCTCTATGGCGATCTGATTCTTATTGTCGCTGCCATAGCAAGTTATGTGCTGGGGCAGGATGTCTTCTCCTGGTGGCAGATAGTCGCCATTCTCCTGATGCTCGGATCGGTCTATCTTGTGGAGGTAGCCGAAAGCAAGACGGCTCCCGCGCCGACCGTGACCTCACCCTCCCGACGATAAACTTAACCTTTTATAAAACAATGGCGGCTGCCACACGATGGTGTGACAGCCGCCTTAACTATGAGTGAGATTTAGATTATTTCACTTCGGGAGCGGGCTCCTGACCCCACTGCTGCTGCGAGAGTCGGAGGTAGTTGTTGTAGCGCCACTGAGCATTGGCCTTGGCTGCGGCGAAGAGTTCGGCTGCCTCGGCGGGATACTGCTTCATTACGGAAGCATAGCGCACCTCACCCTTGAGGAAATCGTCGAACTTATCCCACTGGGGAGCCTTCGAGTCGAGGCTGAAGGGATTCTTGCCTTCTTCTTCGAGAGCGGGGTTGTAGCGCCAGAGGTGCCAGTAGCCGCACTCGACAGCCTTCTGCTGCTCTTCCTGAGCGTGACCCATACCGGCGCGGATGCCGTGGTTGATACAGGGAGAGTAAGCGATGATGAGCGAAGGACCGTCATAAGCCTCAGCCTCGCGGATAGCCTTGAGAGTC
>CAMWGM010000134.1 GCA_947173755.1 uncultured Muribaculaceae bacterium | reverse complement strand
ATGTGATAGATCCCGAGATGCGTCACGATCCGGCTCAGGTGGCAGGCAAATATCTGTCGCTTATGCTAAGCGGTGTCGATGCCGACGCCAAGCCCGGAAATCCCCGCAAACCTCTCGACGAGGAAACGGCCATGGCCCGCTTTTGCGAGGAGGCCGACGTGGCTCTGCGTCTTCGCCCGGTGCTTCTCGACGAAGTCGGAAAACGCGAGATGCTCCCGCTGCTCAACGATGTGGAATTTCCGCTCATCAAGGTGCTGGCCGCAATGGAATGGACCGGTGTGCGCATCGATCCCGTCGTGCTCAAAGGTCTTTCAGCGAAACTGCGAGAGCAACTCGAAGGGATGGAACATGAGGCATGGCAGATGGCCGGCATGGAATTCAACATCGGGTCACCTTCTCAGGTGGGTCACGTCCTCTTTGACGTCATGAAGATCGATCCAAAGGCAAAGAAGACGGCCAAAGGGGCCTACACCACCACCGAGCAGGTGCTCGAAAAATATGCCGCCACGGTGCCTCTCGTCAACCTTATCCTCAAGATACGCCGTCTGCGCAAACTGATTGCCACCTATCTCGACGCTCTCCCGGCGCTTATCAACCCGCGCACCGGTAAGATACACACATCCTACAACCAGACCGTCACGGCCACGGGCCGCATATCATCCACTAATCCCAATCTGCAGAACATCCCTATCCGCACCGACGACGGCCGCGAAATACGCCGTGCCTTCATCGCCGAGGAAGGACATGCCATAATGTCGGCCGACTATTCGCAGATCGAACTCCGTCTGATAGCCGACCTGAGCGCCGACCGCGACATGATCGAGGCTTTCCTCTCAGGCGACGACATCCATCGCATCACGGCTTCGAAAATCTATAAGGTGCCCCTTGACGAAGTGACCGACGACCAGCGCCGGCATGCCAAGACCGCAAACTTCGGCATCATCTACGGCATCTCGGCTTTCGGACTCGCCGAACGCCTCGGCATCTCGCGCACCGATGCCAAAGCACTCATCGACGGCTACTTCGCCACCTATCCGCACATCCGGGAATATCTTGAGAAATCGGTCGTCACGGCACGCGCACAAGGCTTCGTCACTACCCGCATGGGACGCCGCCGCTATCTGCCCGAGATCAATTCGCGCAACGCCGTCGTGCGAGGCTATGCCGAACGCAACGCCGTCAACGCGCCTATCCAGGGCTCAGCCGCCGATATTATAAAAGTGGCTATGGTCAGGATTTTCAAATCGATGAGCGAGCGCTCCATGCGATCGCGCATGATCATGCAGGTGCACGACGAACTCATCTTCGACGTCGCACCCGGCGAGGAGGCCCTGCTGCGCGAACTCGTGGCCACAGGTATGAAGGAGGCCTATCGCGGCGCAGTGCCTCTGGAGATTTCTATGGGAGTTGCCCCCAACTGGCTCGAAGCCCACTGATCCATCATCTGACGGGAGCAGCGATCATTCCCGGAACCTTCCGAAATAAAGATCGAGGATATCCTTGGCCGCAGTGAACGACGACTGCTCGTTGGCGAGGACGCGGCGCTCCTTCTCGGCAATCATTTTCTCGATCTCCGGATTCTGATAGAAATGGCGGCGGAGCTGCTCGTCGATGGTCTCGCGCATCCAGTAGCGCGACTGCTCGGCACGTTTCTGCTCGAAATAACCGGTGCGCTTGACAAACGCGAAATACCGGTCGATCATTGCCCAGACCTCATCGATGCCGAGTTCGTAATAACCCGAGTAAGTCAGCACCTCGGGCATCCAGCCCGAGGTCGTGGGCGGGAAAAGATGAAGCGCGCTCGTAAACTGAGCCTTGGCCAACTGGGCCCGGCTGATATTGTCGCCGTCAGCCTTGTTGATCACGATGCCGTCGGCCATCTCCATGATGCCGCGTTTGATGCCCTGAAGTTCGTCGCCGGTGCCTGCGAGTTGGATCAGGAGGAAAAAGTCGACCATCGAGTGGACCGCCGTCTCGCTCTGGCCCACACCTACCGTCTCGACGAAAATATTGTTGTAGCCGGCAGCCTCGCAGAGCACAATCGTCTCGCGTGTCTTGCGGGCCACACCTCCGAGCGACCCTGCCGAAGGGCTGGGACGTATGAAAGCGTCCGCCTCAAGCGAGAGTTTCTCCATTCGCGTCTTATCGCCGAGGATACTCCCTTTTGTGCGTTCGCTCGACGGGTCGATGGCGAGCACAGCCAGTTTCCCCCCCTGCTTAAGAACGTGGAGGCCGAACACATCGATCGATGTGCTCTTTCCTGCGCCCGGGACACCGGTGATGCCGATACGTCTCGAATTTCCGGAGTGAGGAAGACACTTCTCGATCACCTCCTGGGCTATGGCCTGATGGTCGGCCGAGAGGCTTTCGACGAGAGTCACGGCGCGCGCCAGAGTGGTGACGTCGCCCTTCAGGATTCCTTCCACAAGTTCACCGGCCGAAGGGAGCGGACGACGCTTGCGACGCGTCAGATAAGGGTTGACACTTGGCGGTTGGGCCACGCCGCTGTTGACAGTCAGTCCGTTGTATTCCGAGGAGTTTTCGATGTGCTGCATAAGTGGGTCTTGTTTAGCGCAAATTTACCACTTTCCCGATTAATTTGCAAATCGCGTCTTCGAAAATGTTAATTTTTACTAAAAATTCAGGCGAATAGGGCCTCCTGACAGTAAATCATACATATTTTTATTAACTTTGCATAAAATGAAGTCGCGGAGGAGGCCTGAGGGTGCTCCTCCCGTTATTTTATAGTCATCCGGAATTATTATGATAGATAAACATTCGATAGAGACTCTCGTGGCCGAAGCGTTGGAAGGAACCGATGCTTTCGTGGTCGACATTGCCGTTAGTCCATCCGACGATGTCGTGGTGGAACTCGATTCACCCACCGGAGTCGATCTCGATTTCTGCGCTTTGCTCAACCGCCGTCTTGTCGAACTCCTCGATGCCGCTCCCGGCAGTCCCGACTATTCGCTCGAGGTCGGCTCGGCTTCCCTCTCCGCACCCTTCAAGGTTAAAGGACAGTATGAGAAGCACCTCGGCGACAACGTCGACATCCTCACCCGCGACGGCCGTAAATTCACAGCCCGTCTCGATGCCATCAACGATGAGGGCACCGAGATCACTGTCGCTGTCAGCCGCAAGGTCAAGGAGCCGGGGATGAAGCGTCCGCAGATGGTCGAGCAGACCGAGACTCTGCCGCTCGACTCGCTCAAGAGCGTCGCCTATCACTTCGACTTCAAATAAAAAATAAAACCGATCGCCGGTCGGTAGACTGATAACACTTAATATTAAAATATAAAATACACCTATTATAAGATATGGCCAAAAAAGACGAGACTCCCAATATGGTGGAGCGTTTTGCCGAGTTCAAGGATCTTAAAAATATTGATAAAGCCACGATGGTCAGCGTTCTCGAGGAGAGTTTCCGCAAAGAACTGACCAAGATGTTCGGCACTGATGAAAATCTCGATGTCATCATGAACCCCGACAAGGGCGACGTGCAGATTTTCCAGAACCTCGAGGTTGTAGCCGACGGCGAAGTGACCGATCCCAAACTCCAGATCGAACTGTCGGCTGCCCGCGCCGACGATGATCCTGACGTCGAGATCGGCGAGGAGCACACCAAGGAAATCTTCTTTGCCGACTTCGGACGTCGCGCCATCCTCAACCTGCGCCAGACCCTCCAGTCGAAGATCCTCGACCTCCAGAAAGAGGCCATTATCGAAAAATTCAAGGAACTCGAGGGTGAACTCGTCTCCGGCGAGGTCTATCAGACCTGGAGCCGCGAGACACTCCTGCTCGACGATGAGAAGAACGAACTCCTCCTTCCCAAGTCGGAGGCTATCCCCGGCGACTTCTTCCGTAAGGGCGAGCATGTGTGGGCCGTTATCCACAAGGTCGACGACAAGAACAACAATCCCAAGATCACGGTGTCGCGTTCGTCGGAAACTTTCCTCCGCCGTCTCTTCGAGCGCGACATACCCGAAGTGACCGACGGTCTGGTGATCATCCGCGCCATCGCCCGCATACCCGGCGAACGTGCCAAGATAGCCGTCGAGAGCATGGACGACCGCATCGATCCTGTCGGAACATGCGTCGGCATCAAGGGATCGCGCATCCACGGCATCGTGCGCGAACTCCACAACGAGAATATCGACGTGATCCAGTACACCTCCAATCCCTCGCTCTTCATCCAGCGCGCCCTCAGCCCCGCCCGCATCAAGAGTATCCATCTCGACGAGGATGAAAAACGCGCCGAGGTGTTCCTCGAGCCCGATCAGGTGTCGCTGGCCATCGGCAAAGGTGGTCTCAACATCAAACTCGCCTCTAAACTGACCGGCTACGTGATCGACGTCTTCCGCGACTCCCCCTCTGATGCCGCCGAGGAGGAAGACATCTACCTCGACGAGTTCAAGGACGAAATCGACGGTTGGGTGATCGACGCCCTCAAGGACATGGGCTGCATCACAGCCAAGAGTGTCCTCAAGACCCCCCGCGAAGACCTCATCGACAAGGCAGATCTCGAGGAAGATACTGTCGACGACGTGCTCCGCATCCTCGCCGCTGAATTCGAGGACGACGAAATGCCCGAAGATGAAGCCGAGTCAGCAGAAACCGAGTCAACCGACGCTCCCGCACAATAATCTCTAAAATCATCTCTCTCTTCAGTCCACACCGCTTCCGTATATGCCCAGAATCAAGATAAGTCAAGCAGCAACTGAATTCAACGTGTCGATTCCCACGGTGGTCGACACCCTGAAAAAACGCGGCATCAATATCGATGACGTCAAACCAAACACCCGTATCGACGAGACAGCCTATGCCATCCTCGTCGAGGCTTTCCACCCCGACCGCAAGGAACGCGAGCGCATCGACAACCTGCGCCGTGACAAGGAGGAAAAAGCCGCTACCGAAACCGCTCAGACACCCAAGACTCCTGAGGTCTCACAACGCCAGACTGTGAAGGGTCCGAAAGTGGTTGGCCACATCAACCTCGACGCCAAGGGAAACCCCGTGGTCGAGGCACCTAAGCCCAAACCGGAGCCCAAACCGGAGCCCAAACCCAAAGCAGAGCCTAAACCTGAGCCCAAGCCCCAGCCGAAGCCCGAACCTGAAGAGATC
>CAMWGM010000133.1 GCA_947173755.1 uncultured Muribaculaceae bacterium | reverse complement strand
GAATATATCCTGACTGCCGTCGACAAACAGTGATCTCTCTTTTTTGCTGAGGCGAGGAAAAAGTGTTATCTTTGCGGAAGGATTTATCATCACAAGACATGTTAAGAACAGGTAAACTCTATTTCCGTTACGGTACGATGGGATCGGCAAAGACCGCATTGCTTCTCACCACGGCATATAATTTCGAGGAACGCAAAATTGCCTACGTCTGCCTCAAACCGGTCACTGACACGCGTGAGAAGACTAACGTGATCCGGTCGCGAATCGGCATCGAGCGAGAATGTGAGTGGATTTTCCACGACACCAATCTCTACTTCCTTGCGAAAGAACTTTTCAGACGCAAAGGTGAACTGATCGAATGGTTCCTTGTCGATGAGGCTCAGTTTCTCACAGCCGAACAGGTGGATCAACTGGCACGGATGGTAGACGATTTCGGTATAAACGTAATCTGCTACGGGCTGCGCACCGACTTCCAGAGCCATCTCTTCGAGGGTTCACGCAGGCTGTTTGAGATAGCCGATACTATAGACGAGATCAAGAGCACCTGCAGTTGCGGTCGCAAAACCATTATCAACGCCCGTCTCGATGCCAACGGCGACTTCGTCGAGGAGGGAGATCAGGTTGAGATCGGCGGTGATGACCGGTATATGGCTGTTTGCCGGAAATGCTGGCGTAACAAGAGGGTAGAGCAGAGCCGGCGGGCGATGCTTCCTTTCGAAGAAACACTGACAGAGCCTGAACATTAATCATCAATTCAAAATTCTATACGTTTCAAACTCTCTACACATTTTTAAATTATCATGAAGCGAAAATTTCTCTATATGCTGATGTTGCTTCTGCTCCCCGCTTCGGGACTGTTCAGAGCGAAAGCCGCGCCCGTCACCACGCTTGCTGATGAGACGCTCACCTATGATGTGATTTATAAATGGGGCTTCATAAACAAAGTCGCCGGTTACGCGACCATGACATTACGCAACGAAGGCGACCGTTATCAGGCCGCTCTCTATGCACGCAACGCCCCCTGGGCTTCGAGCATTTATTCGCTGCGCGACACCCTTTACTCAACCATGACCAATCCGGGTCTGATGCCTCTCAATTACATTTATATCGCCCACGAAAATCAGAAATACAAGAAAGATGAACTGACATTCCAGCATAACGGAGATAATGTCACTGCGACCGCCCAGCGTTTCAAACGTCCTGCTCCCGGTGAACCGATGACGGAGACCACGGTGAATTTCGAGGGAAACGCCCCCGCTGTAGACATGCTTAGTTCATTCTTCTATCTGCGTTCGCTCGATTTTGACAACATGGCAAACGGTGAGACCCACGTGGCGACTATATTCTCAGGCTCCAAGCCGGAGAAACTGACCATCACTTATCAGGGCAGAACAACAGTCGAGATCAACGGTCAGAATCTTCCTGCCTATAAGATAGTCTTCACCTTCACCAGAAAGGGTTCGGAAACATCGGCTCCCATTTCGGGCTGGATCAGCACAGACGGTCAGAGAATTCCTCTGCAGGTTGAAGGACAGTTGCCGGTAGGTAAAGTCCGTGCCGTCTATACAGGACCTAATCCCTGACAATTGTGATGAAGCTGAGAACCATTATCGCAATGTCGGTAGCAGCAACCGCAATTCTTTCAACGGCCGCTTCCCCTGCCGGGGACGGCCTTACGTTCGTGGCCACCACCGATGTCCACGGAAATCTCCTGCCTTATAATTTCATCACGCGCCGACCGGCGACGGGATCGCTGGCACGTGTGGCAACATATGTCGACTCTTTGCGCGCTGCGCGGGGAGCCGACAATGTCGTGCTTCTTGATGTCGGAGATCTGCTGCAGGGTCAGCCAACGGTCTACTACTATAATTATCTTGATACGGTCGTACCACATATCGCGCCCAGAGTCATGAGAGCGATGGGTTATGATGCGCTTGCTCTGGGAAATCATGATGTTGAGACCGGACACGCCGTCTATGACCGTTTCCGCGCCCAACTCGGTGATATACCTCTTCTTGCCGCAAATGCTGTAGACACCGCTACAGGCGAACCGTATTTCCAGCCATATACTGTAATAAATAAGGGAGGAAAGCGGATTGCGATTCTCGGGCTCATCACTCCGGCTATTCCCGCATGGCTCCCCGAAAATCTATGGTCGGGCATAAAGTTCGAGGATATGATGGAAAGCGCGTCAAAGTGGGTGCCTTATATTAAGGAGAAGGAGAAGCCGGATCTGATGGTCGGCATTTTCCATGCCGGTCATGACGCATCACGTCACGTCGGTCAATGGATCGAGAATGCATCGGTTCAGGTGGCCGACAGTATCGAAGGATTCGATCTGGTATTTATCGGACATGACCATCAGATCTATAATTCCACCCGCCCGAACGGAACGCTCGTGCTCAACGGAGCCAATCTCGCTGACAACATAGCGGTGGCGACCGTTGAGTTCACACCGGAAGGAGTAGAGAAGAAGGGTGAAGTCGTCTCGATGGCTTCCGTAGAACCATCGTCACGTTTTATGGAGGAATTCAAGAGCGATTCGCAGACGGTTAGCGATTTTGTTGATGAAGTCATCACGACCGCAACCGGACGATTCCGTCAGAGGGACGCTTTCTTCGGCCCGTCGGCTTTCATGCAACTGCTTCATGAACTTCAGCTCGATATAGCCGAAGCCGACATCTCCCTTGCTGCCCCGCTTTCGTTTGATGCCGATATTGCGGAAGGTACGGTCAGAATGGCTGATATGTTCACATTGTATAAGTATGAGAACCTTCTATATACTCTGGCTATGACTGGTCAGGAGGTAAAGGATTATCTCGAGATGAGCTATGATCTATGGACCCGACCGATGTCGTCGCCCGACGAAGAATTGATACGTTTCGCTACAGGTACGCCCGCAAAAGGAGACTACGCTGCGCTTCAACATCCTTCATATAACTTTGATTCCGCAGCAGGAATAGTCTATGAGGTGGATGTCACTCAGCCACGCGGCAACAAGATCAGGATTATCAGCATGGCCGACGGTTCGGAGTTCGATCCTGAGAAGGTCTATAAAGTCGCGGTAAATTCATATCGTGCGAACGGTGGAGGAGATCTCCTGACCAAAGGCGCAGGCATTCCTCACGACCGCCTCGGTGAACGAATTCTCAAAGCGACCGACCGAGATCTGCGCTATTATCTGATAGAACGTCTCCGCGGACGTGACAAAATCGAGCCCGTTGTCACTCAAAACTGGAAATTTGTACCGGAGTCATACGCTCTCCCTGCGATCGAGCGTGACCGTGCGAAACTGTTTCCGAAAAAGTGACCTGTAACCGCATAAGGCAAGCGCCGTGCATTTCTCATTGAGATTTGCACGGCGCTTCTTTTTAGGATTTTCCGAGAGTGTTATTTCTTGTAAAGTTTCTCTTTGAGAGCGGCTACACGTTCGTCGGTGATGTAGTCGTCATAATCCATCAGTTTGTCGATAGTACCGTTGGGAGTGAGTTCGATCATGCGGTTGCAGACGGTCTGGATGAACTCGTGGTCGTGGCTCGAGAGCAAGATATTGCCCTTGAAAGCACGCAGGGTATTGTTGAATGCCTGGATAGACTCGAGATCAAGATGGTTGGTGGGAGAGTCGAGAATAAGGGTGTTGGCGTCGGTCATCATCATGCGGGCGATCATGCAACGCATCTTCTCGCCACCCGAAAGCACCGATGCTTTCTTGAGAACCTCTTCTCCGGAGAACAGCATCTTACCGAGGAAACCTTTGAGGTAGATCTCCGAGGAGTCATCGGAATACTGCGCGAGCCAGTCGACGAGATTAAGATCGGTATTAAAGAAATCAGAGTTGTCGAGAGGCAGATAGGCAGTAGTGATGGTCTGGCCCCATTCGTATGTACCGGCATCCGGTTTGCGGTTACCTGAGATGATCTCGAAAAGGGCTGTCATCGCACGCGGATCGTGGGAGAGGAAAGCGATCTTATCGCCCTTCTCAACCTGAAAGTTTACGTCGCGGAAGAGCACTTCACCATCGACGGATGCGGTCAGACCCTTGACTTCGAGAATTTTGTTGCCCGGCTCGCGCTCGGGAGTGAAGATGATGCCCGGATAACGGCGTGACGAGGGCTGGATCTCCTCGACATTGAGTTTCTCAAGCATTTTCTTGCGTGAAGTGGTCTGCTTTGACTTTGCCACATTGGCCGAGAAGCGCTGGATAAACTCGAGCAGTTCCTTCCTTTTCTCCTCGGCCTTCTTGTTGGCCTGCTGCTGCTGGCGCAGAGCGAGTTGTGAGGATTCATACCAGAAACTGTAGTTACCGGCGAAGAGCGTAAGTTTGTTATAGTCGATGTCGAGAGTGTGGGTGCAGACAGAGTCGAGAAAGTGACGGTCGTGACTGACGACGAGAACCGTATTCTCAAATTTCGAAAGGTAGTCCTCAAGCCACGCAACCGTTTCAAGATCAAGGTCGTTGGTAGGCTCGTCGAGAAGCAGATTGTCGGGATTTCCAAACAATGCCTTTGCCAGAAGGACGCGCACCTTCTCGTTGGCGCTCATGTCGGCCATCAGGGTGTAGTGTTTCTCTTCCTTGATGCCAAGTCCGGAGAGCAGGGCGGCAGCATCGCTCTCGGCATTCCAGCCTTCGAGTTCTGCAAAACGCTCCTCGAGTTCCGATGCGCGTATACCGTCGGCATCGGTGAAGTCTTCCTTGGCATAGAGGGCATCCTTCTCCTTCATAATATCCCATAGAACAGTGTGACCCTGAAGCACTGTGTCCATGACAGTGAAGTTGTCAAATTTGAAGTGATCCTGCTCGAGGACGCTCATTCGTTCGCCGGGGCCCTGGGTAACGGTGCCGTGAGTGGGGGCGAGTTGATCGCTGAGAATCCTCATGAGGGTCGATTTGCCCGCGCCATTGGCACCGATGATGCCGTAGCAGTTGCCGGGTGTAAATTTCAGATTAACGTCCTGAAAGAGTACTCTCTTACCGAATTGTATACCTAAGTTATTCACTGCTATCATTCTTGTCAGTGTATTTTTCAGCCCGCAAAGTTAGCAAAAAATTTCCATTAATCAAAATGGAGTTTCGGAGGGCAGGTTTCAGTGACGGCGACGACGTTTTCTCCTTTTTCGTTTTGGTTTGCTAA
>CAMWGM010000132.1 GCA_947173755.1 uncultured Muribaculaceae bacterium | reverse complement strand
ATTCTGATGTGTGAAGGAGAAAAAACTCCGGCCGCCGGCTCTGGTTCTGAAAGTATTTCATAACACAAAGTCGATCTCCTTATAACAATGGTATTTATCGATAGATCGAACTGAGTAGGCTGGCCCCCCGGTTTCGTTTTGAAACGGGCGATAATCGGATCGATATTCAGCGGCGAATGAAGTGAATCACGGTAGAGAATCACATCTACATCAAGCAATTCAGCATAACTGATGGCCCATCGACGCTTGGTAAGACTCTCGAGCAGACTTATTCCTGCGCCGAGATGACCGACGCTGAGAGCCTGCCGGCCATTATGGTCTGTGACTATTACGTCTTCGACGACCACGCGATTGAAGGGTGAAAAACTAACGGTCCCGATTTCCACCGGAGTTCCGAGTAGTTTGGTCAGTTCCTCTCTTGCGGTCTTTGCTGCAAAGTTCTGGACAGCAGGTAAAGGCAATACAGCATACAAGAATATGGGTGCAACTAAAAGAAGCACCAGAACACTAACCAGTAAGGTCCGGAAAATGTGGAAAATGAGTTTCACCGTCTTCCGCGGAAGGAGACTCTTACATGTAGCGGCTCACTGCCGAAGCAAGTTTGGCAGGATCTTCAACGCGCTCAACAATCTGACCTGAACGGTCGATGATGAATGTCGTAGGAATGGTACTTACGTTATAGAGACGCAGTACCGAAGAATCATGGGCCGGTGCAAGCACAGTGATCCAGGGGAGATTTTTCGCAGCCTCGCGCCATCGATATTCGTCGTTATCCACAGAAACCTGATATATCTCGAGACCCGCGTCGTGATATTTTTTATAAAGATCGGCGAGAATTACATTGAAGGCAGGAGATTCCTGAGCCTGATAAGCGGTGAAGTTGACAAGAATTGTCTTTCCCTTGTCAATAAACTGGCTGAGGGATTGCTGTTTGCCGGTCTGATCGAAAAGATTAATATCGAATGCACCTATTTCCGAGGCCTCTATAGTCGAGTTAACCGTAAGAGGACGGTTGGCCAGGAAGAGTCTTTTGAGGTATGATGTACGGGGATCGGAAGGCCGCTTGCCGGAATATGCATTGGCAACGGCACCAATGAGACGCTTGTCGAGGTTGACCGAAGGATTAAACAACGGTTTGCCTCCAACCTGCTTGCTGATCAGATAATAGGAAACGATTCCGGCAGGATCGGAGATAAGCATTTCTCCGAGTGCACGTTTCAGACCTTCGTCGGTGAGAGTGGCATCTACGCCTTTGGCCTTAACGGAAGCGTTGATGAGAGAGTCGACATAGGTCATATTTTCGGTCTGAAGAGAGCCCGAGATTTTCGAAGCCGAAGCAAAGGAAGAGGCATCCGATTCAATATTGATCGTCTCGACAGAATCTATAGGAAAATAGATGGACTCATTGCCTAACCTCAGACGATATATGTCAGGATAACCCTGAGGGGCATGACGATAGGAGAATTTGCCGGTTTTATCAACTTTGAGTGTGTCGATGAGATACCAGGAACCCTGATTAATTCCTTCAATCAGGACAGTCTGCTCGGGAGAAATGCCCGAAATCTTTCCGTTAATTCCCCATTCTTTGTCATGATGGCAGGAGGAGAGGGCGAGGACGGCGCCGAAAAAGGCGACTGAAATAAATTTTTTCATTATCCTGTAAAAAGGCGTAAACGTTTAGAGATTTACGCGCGTGTAAACATATTGAGTAATATCATACAAAATTACAAATTTCATCGTCTTTTTCCAAAAATCTTCATTAACACTCTTCCAAAACTTTGTTAAATAACCCGATAAGTGTTTAAACTTTATCTTTCTCCAGACGTCTTAAAGATACAACGGCTGGAAAAGCCGGTCACGATAACAAAGAAATAAGTACTTAATTATCTTTTATTTATTAACGAATT
Organism: uncultured Muribaculaceae bacterium; assembly: GCA_947173755.1. Classification (GTDB taxonomy): domain Bacteria; phylum Bacteroidota; class Bacteroidia; order Bacteroidales; family Muribaculaceae; genus Duncaniella. The sequence goes on along the minus strand of CAMWGM010000132.1, from coordinate 3,240 downwards.
TAAAACACTTTTACGATATGAAAAAGAAAGTTCTAAGTCTTGCAGTCCTCATGGCATCGGTCTTCACATTCGGTTCCATGGCCCAGACAACCGACGTCCAGAAAGACAACAGCCGTCCTTGTAAGGAGGCAAAATGTCAGAAAGCCGGGAAGGCTGACATAGAGCGTCAGAGTCCCAATCCCTTCGAGGGTATCAATCTATCTGCCGACCAGCAGACCCGACTGCAAGCCGTTCGTGAAACTGCAAAAATGCAGCGGAAGGCTCTGAAGGCTGAAAAAGAGGCGAAGAAATCAGCGGATCGTGCCGATCGTCTCGCTCAGATGAAGAAGAACCGCCAGGACTATCTGGTTCAGATAAAGGAGATACTTACTCCTGAACAGTATGTCACCTTCCTGGAGAACGTTTACGTTCAGCAGGCTCCCATGTTTAAGAAAGGCGGTATGCACAAAGGTTCCATGGATAAGGGTAAGATGGCTAAAAGAGACCACAAGAAAGGCTCAAATGGTAAGCACAACCGTGGTGATAAGTCAAAGAAGGCGGACCGCAACATCGCGCAGGCCAAATAATAATATTTCGGTTACACACATAGACTGATATAATAAGAAGAGATCCCCGTGACGGTTTTCCATCACGGGGATCTCTTCTTATTATTGAGGACTGTGAGTAGTTGTGAGGTATTTTTATTTTTTAGTTTGAGTAGGTATTTTTGGAGTTCGGTGGGGGGGGCCCGCCAGCATGATGTGCCTTGACGCTCGAAGGCTATTCCGTCGAGAAGTACAACCTCAGGAGATGGATCGATATCAATTCTATAAATGATTTCATTCGCCACTGTTTCAAAGGTGGTATTTATGAGCGAATTTGCTGTCCTGCCCAGACGGAGGCGAACGTCAGTACGGACGGTTCGGTCGAAGACATCCTTTATGGTGGTCAGATCGTAGTTCTGATGATTCTTATTCAGGTAGACGAAATCGTTGCGGAGTCCGACAGCATATCCGGAGTCGTTGACGCCGATGTACATTCTTCCTCCCTTCGCGTTGAGCATTCCGGCGATCTTGCGCAAAATTTCTGTCATCTGCGCCTGCTGGTTTGCCAGCATGTGATTGCCAGCGGGATAGATGATAGATGTCTTCAATTCAGTGAACTGATCTTCTTCGGCAACCTGCATCGACTCGGGAAGTTTGATCTTAAGATCGAGCAACTGAAGAATCTTGCGTTGGATCTGTCGACGCACTTCGTAAAGATTCGCATTGTTGAGGAGGTTGTAGGACAAGACAAGTTTAGCCAGTTGAGATGTCACCGGATCTGTCGTAGAAGCAGTGGCCATCTCCCACATCCATTCGGTCGGCTGAGGCTTGTCGAGCCTGTTGATCAGACGCAAGCGTGTCAGACGGTTCTGTATGTCAGGATATGAGGAGATGAAATCTTTGTTGTCTTCGAGGAGACGTTCGAGCGAGATATCGTCGATTATACCGTCGTCGCCAAACAACTGGATGGCTTCGACGAGATCCATGCGGTGGTGAAGATAGCCCGTCATCTGCGGATCGTTGACCAGACGCGACATAATTCGGGCGATAGCAAGGTAGCAGTAGGTGAGAATATGATCATCGCAGAGCATGGCCTGACGATCGATGATATGAATGAGTTCCCTCATCATTTCGGGGTCGATGAAACGACTGGCCGACCGAGCTTCGGAGAGATCGACACACTCGGCTTGCTCCGCTGTGTCTGCAATCACTGTAGATATAGCGCCATCGGCATACGCCTCGAGAAGATTGTGGAAAGCATCTGAGCGAGTGAAAACTTCGCCTTCGTTGGCCATGCCGTAGAAAGTGCTGTAGATATGTCCGTTCTCATGAATGAGTTGCGGTGTGACGAGCACGAAATCATTTTCCTTAAGATCGACATCCACCTCATTGCGCTTAGCGTAGACAACGAAGCCGCAGTCGGTGATGAAAAGAATGCGATCGCCTATAAAACCGCTGACCTGAGCAAGCCAAGGTTCGCCTCCAAGGTCGACCATGTCTCTGAGAGCATCAGAGATTTTATTCCTCATAGTGAAGAGGAACGTCCCGTCATCGAGACGCTGTTCGACTTCGGCTCGGAACAGCATCGGGATCCCGGTTTCGGAATCTTTAAACACATCGGCCGAAGGAGCGATGGAATAAGATATGATCTGATGGGGAGTGATGATACCTTTTCCGACGTAGGTAGGATCTTCAATCACAACCTGATAGTCGTAGGTTCGTCCCGGAACTTTTCCTTCGACACGGATGATCACATCATCGCCTACCTCGGGGGTGTGACCAAGGCGCATCGGATTGAGCTTCTGAGTTTTTGCAAACAGGGATGTCTCTATTTCCGACCAAAGAGCGTGGAATTGCCTGATATTGTTACGGGAAGCGTTGATGCGCTGAGTCATTCGCTCGTTAAGCAGGATATTGAATCTGTGAGGCGAGAAGAGATCGGGCGCGATGGCGTTATACATAGCCGATCCTGTAACAATGGGAGTGAAACTGAACTGATCGCCTTCGAGGGCCATCGCTACCTGAGGAGTCTCATAAACCCATGTCTGTTCAGCGAGAGTGCCGGGCCGACCGACGGCAATCTTGGAGCAAAGGAAGTTGAGATCGTTGAGATCGGACCACGTGAATTCAAGATTGGCAACATCACCGAAGAGAGAGGAAAGAGCCTTTCCCATCATTTTGTCGGACGACACTGACTGAACAAGAGTCGTGTAACGGTATAGCATCGAGCGATAGATGGCAATCGTGCTGTCGGGAGTCTGACCCGGTTTATGGAGGAGCAGACGTAGGGCGAGAGCCTTGATCATCTGCTGTATCATCATGCGATGAGAGATATCTTCTGTGGAAGTCAGGACGTTAACGAAGCGGCTCTCGTTAGCGATATACATGTCGAGCATCTCGATGAATGCATTGGCAAAGAGTTGCATGAAGCGTTCGTTGGCGTGAGAGTCACGGATGATGTCGAAAATATCGTCGATATATCTTGATACCGTCTTCTTGCGAAGGGTGAACAGCGCCATCATGACACGCATTCTTTCTTCGGGGCGATAAAGATAGCCTGAGAGTTTAAGACGCTCCAGAGTCTCATCGATAAACATCTGATCTTTCCCGTCGATGATATATCGCAGAGCGGTAAGATAGTCACGCGAATGCGTAATGATGCGGTTTAATCGATCCTGAAATTCTATGCGCTGCTGGGGAGAGGCAAGTTTAAGAT
>CAMWGM010000131.1 GCA_947173755.1 uncultured Muribaculaceae bacterium | reverse complement strand
GTCGACGCCCTGACAGACCGAATAAATCGCCTCGTGTCTTCCGAAAGTCTGCGCCGTAGCATTTCCGACGATTCCCATAAACTGATCAGCCGCTCTTTCGCACTTCCGGCAGCCGTGAAAAAAATCAAGGAAATATACGCAAATTTGAAAAAATAAAAGAAAAATCCACTGTTTTCGAGATTTTTCATTATCTTTGCACATATAATCCTTCAAATCTATCACAAAAAATGGCAAATTCAAATTCCGGCTCCGATTTCTTAAAGCGAGTGGTCTACACAGTAGTATACGGAATCATCGTAATGATCCTGGCTTTCATAATATACTGGCTGTGCGATCTGTGTGGTATAATGAAAACCGACTTTACCTTTGGTTGGGCAATCGGCCAGTTCATTGGCGGAGTGCTGGTATTAATCATGATTCAGATCTGCTACCCCAAGAAGTTTAAAGCATTCATGGAGGATTGACCCAGGTATATAATGGCGAAATGACCGCCGGAAGGCGAGTGGTCCCCTCAAACATGTAAGTTATTCAGTGAAATTTCCGGGAAAATACAATTTCCGGAAATTTTTTACTAATTTTGTACATAGAATCTCAAGAAACCAACACCATTATGGAAGGTTCAGTAACTAAATCCACAATATTCAAGCGTCGTGCGATCTATACTCTCTTGTGGGGAATCTATTTCCTCGTAGCCTCATTCTTGATCCAAGGGCTGCTGAATCACTTCCATATCAATCAGACAAGCTTTACACTCGGCTGGTGTATATGGCAGTTTATTAGCGGTATGCTTCTTGCAATATTCCTTCAAGTCTGCTATCCGAAAAGAATAAACTTCCGCTCGCCAAACGAACAGAATTAAAACCATTGACTGACGTTGCGAAAAGCGCGTAACATATTATGCATGATGGCAGCCGGAATGCTGGCTGCCTGTGCGAGCATGGGGCGTCCTGAAGGTGGCGAGCGCGACTACGATCCACCTGTCTACCAGCGCTCCAACCCCATGCCGGGAGCCGTCAATTTCAAGTCGAACCATATCTCGGTCTACTTCGACGAAAACATCCAGGTGGAGGATGCCATGAACAAGGTTGTGGTTTCACCCGCTCAAAACACCACACCTGTCATCAGAGGAAACGGTCACAGAGTGACAGTCGAACTTCGCGACACACTCATCCCCAACACTACCTACACGATTGATTTCGCCGATGCCATCAAGGACCTCAACGAGGGAAACGTGCTCGACGGTCTGGCAATCGACTTCTCTACAGGTCCTGAGATCGACTCACTCAGAATTTCGGGCATGGTGTTTCAGGCCGAAAATCTCGAGCCGGCGCAGGGGATGCTCGTCGGCGCCTACAATGCCGAACGTTTTTCCGACACCACTCTCACGAAACTTCCGTTCGAACGCATCGCAAAGACCAATCAGTTGGGACAGTTCACCCTGCGCAATCTTAAACCGGGCACCTACCGCGTGTTCGCCGTCGACGACGTCAACCGTGACTACCGCTGGGATCGCTCGGAAAACATAGCCGTCTATCCGGAGCCGGTCACACCCACGGCACATCAGATCACTGTCAGCGACACCCTCAAAAACTCTGAGGGCAATGACTCGATCGTCTTCCGTCAGACCACGGAATTCCTCCCCGACAACCTGCTCCTCACATGGTTTAACGAAGGCTATCGCGCGCAATATCTCAGCGATTATTCCCGCCCCGAGCCGAACATAATCGCTATCCGCATGAGCGCGAAAGCCGATTCGCTCCCGCTCATGCGCCTCGTCAACACTCATCGCGCGGGCGACGACATCTCGCTCTGGAGCCGACTGGAGGCCTCGGAAAGCCTTGATTCGCTTCGCTACTGGATCACTGACTCATCTCTCATCCTGAGCGACACCCTGTTTATCTCAACTACCTATCTCCGCACCGATACGCTCAACCGACTCGTCGAACGCACCGACACACTGCGTTTCCTGACCAAGGGAGCAAAGAAAGCCAAAAAGGAGAATCAGGATAAAAAAGGGAAAAACAAAGACAAGGATGCGGAAGCCGACACTGTTCCCCCGCCGATCCCCGCTCTCGACTTCAGATTTGCCGGAGGGCAGCAGCAGGATCTCAATAAAGGTCTTGCTTTCAAAAGCGGTGCGCCGATCGAGCGCTTCGACACAACGGCTGTCAAGATGGAGATGTTCTATGAATATGACTCGATCTGGATCGCGGCCAAACCTCCCCGCATAATTCAGACGTCGCCTCTGAATCCGCTCGACTTCTCGTCAGACTACGACTGGGAGGAAGGCACGAAATACCGTCTCACCATCGACTCGGCGGCTATCGCCGATATCTACGGGCATGTCAACAAGCCTTTCAAACAGGAAATCACCACCAAGAAACTGGGCGACTATTCGTCGGTGCTGTTCAATATCTCCGGCATTCCCGCCGGCGACCGGGCCGTCGTCGAACTCCTCAGCACCTCCGATCTCCCCGTCGCGCGTGCCGCGGTGAGCAACGGCTCGGCACTCCTGGAGTATCTTGCTCCCGCCACTTATTATGCCCGTCTGTTCATCGACCGCGACTCCGACGGTATCTGGTCGACAGGCAATGTGGCCGACTCAATCCAGCCCGAGGATGTCTATTATTTTTCCAAGAAACTTGTGCTCAAGAAAAACTGGGACATCGAGCAGAACTGGAATATCAACGAACTTGCCGTGGATCAGCAGAAACCGCAGGAAATCAAGAAGAACAAGCCCAAGAAAAAACGCACCCGCGAGGACGACATGAAGGATGCCAACCGGAATGAAGACTCACAATACGAGGACGAATATGACGAGTTCTTCGACGATCCTTTCATGAACTCACGCCGTCAGGGCGGTTCTTCCTCACGCAACCGTCCCGGCAACGGCCGACTGCGTGACAACGGCGGCGACAACCGTCTGGCAAGATAGTTTCGCCGGGCAAAATTCAGTCCCGCTCAATAAACCGGCAACTTTTTCGTTATATATTGTATGAAAAAGATTGTCTTTGCCACGAATAACCTGCACAAACTTGAAGAACTGCGCCGCATTGTCGGCTCACGTTTCGAGGTGCTCTCGCTGAACGATATCGGTTGTCACGACGATATTCCCGAAACAGCAGACACCCTCGAGGGTAACGCTCTTCAGAAAGCCCGTTTCATAAAGGAGCATTACGGCTACGACTGTTTTGCCGATGACACCGGCCTCATGGTCGATGCCCTTGGCGGCGCTCCCGGAGTTTTCTCAGCCCGCTATGCAGGTCCGGCTCACGACTCTCAGGCCAACATGCGCCTTCTTCTCAGCAACCTGCGCGATCATTCCGACCGTAAAGCCCGTTTCGTGACTGTCATCGCACTCCTCATCAACGGTGAGGAACACCTGTTCAAAGGCACTGTCGAAGGCAGCATCCTTAGCGAACCTGACGGTGACGGCGGCTTCGGCTACGATCCGATTTTCCTGCCCGACGAAGCGACAGTCAGTTTCGCCCGTATGGGAGCCGACGAGAAAAATGCCATCTCCCACCGCGGACGCGCCACCCGGCAACTGATTGATTTCCTTGAAAACCTCTGACCTCCTATCAGCACACATGCGCACACTCTGTTCTCTCCTCATCATCCTCCTGTCGACAATCATCACCTCACGCGCCGCCGACGCGCTTCCGGCGTCATGGACTCTCCTCCCGGTCTATGGCGACATCAGTTCCATTGCCGAGACCAAGGACAAAGTCTATTTTGTCAGCGGGGGTTCGCTCTATCACTATGACAAGGAATATGGCGAAACCCGCTATTATGTTCCCGGCACCGATCTCTCCGACCACAAGGCCACCGCTCTCTATGCCGATCCTTTCCGCAACCGTGTCGTCGTGGTCTACGACAATTCCAATATCGACATTCTCTATTCCGACGGGCGCCGCGTAAACCTCGGCGACATAAAAAATGCATCCATCGATGAAGAAAAAGGGATCACCGACATCGCTTTCGACCCCAAGCAGGACCGCATTTTCGTCGCCACCCAGTTCGGTCTGGTCAAGTTCAGTCCCGAACGTGCCGAAGTGATCGAATCGGGCGTCTACCATCATCCCGTGACATCGCTGATGGTCACCCCCGATCATATTTATCTCGCCACACCCGGCAATTCAAGTGAAGCGACCACGTTCTACTCCCTGCCGATTGACAAGAGCATCAATAATTTTAAAAATTTCTCACAGACAGGCAGTCTCTGGGGGACACCTGACCACTGGTATCCGCTCGACGAATCCGCCACGCGTTTCGGTGGCCTTGTCTACGGCAATCAACTCCGCGCTGCGATAGCGTCCTCCGAAGGCGCCCTCTCTTTTCAACGCAGGGATCCGGTAGGTTCGCAACTCGTTCCCACCTATCGCGACGGCCTTTTGCTGATAGGCGATGACGGTCTCGTCTACTCCATATCTCCCGACGCATCGGTCACGACCACCGTCAACACCTCAGTCGCCGAATTTTCCGGCCAGAAGATCACGGCACTCGGAGGTCTGTCGTCTGTTTGGATGGCCGACCGGAGCGGCATCGGCCGCTACAGCATCTCGCCCGAAGGAAATGTAAAGGTACTTTCCGACCGCTACAAACCTTCTCCGGCCACTTCATTCAAGGAAATCTGCTCTCTCTTCCCCACCGCCGACGGCATGGGACTCATAGCCATGAATCTCGGTGCCACCCAGACTCATCCGGTCGGGAAGGGTGCCAATTCCGACACACGGATGGGATGTGACATAATCACCCCCGGTAGCGACGAGATCGTAACCATCATGCCGGAAAATGTCGAGGTGGTCACTTCTCCCGGCCGTGACGCCGTCAGGAAAGGAGGAGCATATATCTATGCGCCCTCTTTCGCAGCGCAATCGCCTTTCGATCCTGCCACCTTTTTCATCGGAACAACTCAGGAAGGCATCTATGTGGTGCGCGATAATGAAGTCGTGGCAAAATGGGATGCAGACGCCGGAATCCATAAGTATATCAACTATCAGTTCGAAGTGCCTTACGGCTGCTTCGACTCCGAGGGCAATCTATGGATAGCGGTCTTCAACGCCGATACATCCGTCCCCACCATCCGAATCCTCCCCGCCGCAAAAGTGAAGGGAGACCCTGCCGCAGTCAAAGCCTCCGACTGGAT
>CAMWGM010000130.1 GCA_947173755.1 uncultured Muribaculaceae bacterium | reverse complement strand
AAAGTATACCTCCCGTCACTTCCGACGGGTCAGGCTCATATCCGACACGGTTGACAGTGATGACGGGAAGACCGTTGGCCACAGCATGACCGCGTTGCACCGTGATCCATGCTTCACGCTGACGTGTCTTTTCCTCAGGAGTGTCGCTGCTCTCCCATCCGATGGCGGTCGGATAGATGAGCATCTCCGCACCACGCAGGGCCATCATACGGGCAGCCTCGGGATACCACTGATCCCAGCAGACGAGGACTCCGAGCCGTCCGACAGAAGTGTCTATCGGCTCGAATCCGAGATCGCCGGGGGTGAAATAGAATTTCTCATAATAGGCAGGGTCGTCAGGAATGTGCATCTTGCGATATTTTCCCGCGATGCTTCCATCCTTTTCGAATACCACGGCCGTGTTATGGTAAAGACCGGGAGCACGGCGCTCGAACAGTGATGTGACCAGGACGATGCCGCATTCGCGGGCAACTTGGGAGTAGGTCGCGGTGACGTCAGAGGGGATGCTGACGGCAAGGTCGAAGTTATCCACATTTTCGGTCTGGCAGAAATAGAGCGAATCGTGGAGTTCCTGAAGGACGACGAGGCGGGCTCCGTCGGATGCCAGGAGACGGATTTTTTCGCACAGACGCCGACGGTTTTCGGCAGTGTCAGCGGTGTTATGCTGCTGGATTATACCTGTTTTCATTTCCAATATCCGTTTTCAATATCCTTCACCGTTCCTTTCGGCAACTGCATCGTCACACAATGGAGCGAGCCGTGCTGACGGATGAGGGCCCGACAGTCGATACTGACGATTTCGTGGTCGGGATAGACTATCTTGAGCATCTGACTTGCCAGGAGGTCTTTTTTCGGCTGACCGTAGACGGGGAGATAGACCGCATCGGTGCTGACGAGAAAATTGGCATAGGTGGCGGGCAACTGAAAGCCATCCTCATCATAGACAGGATCGGGAAGAGGAAGTTCAATGAGATTATAGGGATTTCCTCCGGCGGTGGTGAGCGAGGCTATCTGCTCACGCATCGCAACGAGAGAACTATGGTCAGGATCTGACTCCTCTCCTGGGCCGACATAGATAATTGTGTCATGAGGAGCAAGACGGGCAAGAGTGTCGATATGACTGTCGGTATCGTCTCCGGCCAATGCGCCATGATCGAGCCACAGCACACGGTCAGCCCCCAGAACGGTCTGAAGATAGGCCGTGATTTCCTTGCGTCCCCACTGACCGTTGCGGTTGGGGGAAAGCAGACATTCGGAGGTGGTCAGGATGGTGCCGCATCCGTCGCTTTCTATCGAACCTCCCTCGAGCACGAAATTAAGGCGGTTGTCGAGGGAATTTCTGAATATTCCGGCCGAGGCGACACGACGGTTGATGAGGTTGTCGTGATTGGAGGCGAATTTGAGCCCCCAGCCGTTGAATTTGAAGTCGACGGGACGCATTCCCGAGGGGGTCTCGACTGTGATCGGACCGAAATCGCGTGCCCATGTATCGTTGGTGGGGATGTCGAGAAATCTCACTCTCTTCGGGTCGAATCCTTCGGCGGTGACCGATTCGAGACAGAGGTCGGCAGGTCCGACAAGGAGCACACATTCGCGCCCGGAAATGGCTCGGACAATCGACGCGATGCAGCGGCGTGCGTCATCGAGCATATAATTCCAGTCGGTCAGTTCGTGAGGCCATGCAAGCATCACGCAGTCGTGCTCCTCCCATTCGGCGGGAAGACGTCGGGAGGGGAGAGAAAAATCAGTCATCATATTCGTCGCGGAGGTTATCCCATATCATGTCGTTGCTTTCGGCGCGCTCCTCGCAGTAGTCGAAGAAGCCGCGCTTCTCGGTAGTGTCGTTCTCGCGGCACCATTGGCGGTAGCGGTGGCGGAGAGTGGGATCGTCATGCACACGCATCTTAAACTCGCTCTCGGCCATATCGACCGAGCCATATTGGGAGAGCATCTCCTCGAAAGTATCTGTGATATCATCGACGACCGATAGGGTCGATTTGGAGGTGAGAGGGATCGAGATGAAAGCATATTCGACACCTGAGCGGGGGTCGATGTCCCAGACACCGGGGGCGGGGATGTCGATCTCACCGAGTTCGGGGAGGCGGGTGTCGGCATCGGGTGCTTCGGCATTGACAAGGGTGAGTTCGAGGCTGTCGGCCATCGGGAGTGCCTGACGGTAGAGTTCGGCCCCTCCGATGATGAAAATCTGCCCGGCATCACTGCAGAGACGGAGCGCTTCGTCGAGCGAACCTACTGTCTCGACATCAGGTGCCGTCCACTCGGGATTGCGGGTCAGGACGATGTTGCGTCGGTCAGGGAGGGCTCCTTTCGGAAGCGATTCATAGGTCTTGCGGCCCATGACGACGGGATGGCCTGACGTCAGAGCCTTGAATCTCTTCATGTCGGCCGAAATGTGGTAGAGCAGGTCGCCGCGGTCGCCTATGGCGTGATCGACGGTGGAAGAGAGAATTATCGTTATGGCGGGAAGGGAGTTCATGGTGAAAAAAGGATGATCATACAGCCACGGGGGCTTTTATGTGTGGCTGGGGGTTATAGTCGACAAGGTTAAAGTCCTCATATTTGAAATCGAACAGGCTCTTCACTTCGGGGTTGATCAGCATGCGCGGAAGCGGTCCGGGGGTGCGCTCCAACTGGGTTGCTACCTGATCGAAGTGGTTATGATAGATGTGGGTGTCGCCGAGGGTGTGGATGAATTCTCCGGGCTGCAGACCTGTCACCTGCGCCACCATCATGAGCAGGAGCGCATAGGAGGCGATGTTGAAGGGGACTCCGAGGAACGTATCGGCACTGCGCTGATAGAGCATCAGCGAGAGTTTTCCGTCGGCGACATAGAACTGAAACATGACGTGGCAGGGAGGGAGGGCCATGCCCGGGATGTCGGCTACGTTCCAAGCCGAGACTATCAGGCGACGGGAGTCGGGGTTGCGCCTGATCTGTTCGACGACGTCGGAGAGTTGGTCGATGAAGCCCCCGTTATAGTCGGGCCATGAGCGCCACTGATAGCCGTAGATGTGTCCGAGATCGCCGTCGGAACGTGCCCATTCATCCCAGATGGTGACTCCGTTGTCGTGGAGATAGCCGACGTTGGTGTCGCCCTTGATGAACCACAGGAGTTCGTGGATGATGCTGCGGAGATGGAGTTTCTTGGTGGTCAGGAGCGGGAAACCTTCGGAGAGGTCGAAACGCATCTGATGGCCGAAGATGCTGCGTGTGCCAGTGCCTGTGCGGTCGTTACGGTCGACACCTTCACGCATTATTTTGTCGAGCAACTCGAGATATTGTTTCATTTTGAGCAGGGGGGATTGTTAACGGGTTCGGATGTCGGGGTGCAACCGTTCATACCTGCGGCTGTTCCGGCCAGAGGGTTCTTGATGCGGCGCATGAGGGGATCGGCCAACTGATGGCGGCGGTGGGTGTAGGAGATCGCTTTGTTGGGGCAGACCGGGAGACAGTCGAAGCAGTTGACGCAGCGCGAACCGTCGACCACGCAGTCGGTCAGATTGATGCATGACGCCTTGCAGACCTCCTCACACTTGCCGCAATGGATGCAGAGGTCGGTGTTGATGTCGATGTGGAAGAGGGAGTATTTCGAAATGAAGCCGAGGGTGGTGCCGACGGGGCAGATGGAGTTGCAGTAGGTGCGTCCGTTGCGGAAGGCGAGCACGAGCACGGCTCCCATGACGATGCCGGCGACGCAGATGCCGGTGACGGAGGCTGCCGCTATTTTGGCGGGATGGAAGAGCCATGTGCCGAGTTGCTCGTAGAGGCCGTAGGGATTGAGGACGGTGATGACCGAGGAGATGGTGAGCATGATGGCCGCGAGGGTCACGATCAGCATGGCCAGACGCCAGCGGTTGAGGGGCGGGCTGTAGAAATATGCCCCTGCGGCTGCTCTCGCTCCGAGCCGGGGCAGACGGGCCACGATGTCCTGGATGGTGCCGAGCGGGCAGACCGACGAGCAGTAGATGCGCCCGAAAATCAGCGTCAGGATCAACCACACGAGAACCGTGGAGAGCGAGAAGGCAAGAGCGGCGTTGAGAAACTGCACTCCTGCCAGCCATCGGGCGAACCGTCCCCACAGAACCCCTCCGACAGATGCAAGAGAGCCGGTCAACACCCCGAAGGCGATGACCGACACGATTATGCGGATCAGACGAAGTCTCATAAGGTCTCCATAGGTTGTTTACTGATTACTGACTGCAGACTGTTGCGACCGCCATGGCCGAGATGCCTTCCTGCCGCCCTTCGAACCCGAGATGTTCGGTGGTGGTGGCCTTGACGGAGACATCCTCAAGGGGGATGGAGAGGTCGGCGGCTATGTTGAGGCGCATCCGCTCGATGTGGGGAGAGATTTTCGGACGCTGGGCCACGATGGTGAGGTCGACATTGGAGATCTCCCACCCTTTTTCGGCCACGATTTCGGCCACGCGCCGGAGAAGCACGCGGGAGTCGGCTCCGCTATAGCGCTCGTCGGTGTCGGGGAAATGGAAGCCTATGTCGCGTGCGGCCACGGCTCCGAGCAGTGCGTCGGAGAGGGCATGGAGGGCGACGTCGGCGTCGCTGTGGCCGAGGAGGCCGAGAGTGTGGGGGATTTCGACACCGCAGAGTATGAGCGCACGCCCCTCGACGAGGCGGTGGACATCATAACCGAGACCTGTCCGGACCTTCATCATTTCTTTCCGATAATTTCCTTGAGACCGTCCATGTCGAAGGTCAGGGTGAAACGCAGGGTCTGGTCGAGCGGCGAGGTCTGGGCGGTCGACATCATGTAAGAGGCGTCGAGACGGACGACGCTGAAGGCGAAGCCTGCTCCGAGGCCGAAGTACTGGAGGTTTCCCTTCGAGGGATGCTGGTAGCAGTAGCCTCCGCGCAGGAAGAACTGGTCGTTGTAACTGTACTCGGCGCCGAGCGAGAACTGGATTTCCTTGAACTCCTCGGAGATGCCTCCGGGGGCGTCGCCGAACGACTTGAAGATGCCGGTGATCGACGACATGTTCTGCCAGTCCTGATAGGCCTTGACATAGTCTATCTCGCCCTGGGTGTCGTCTGCAAAGTCCTGCGGGCGGGGCATGAGGGGCACGAGCAGTTTGTTGAGGTCGAGGTTGATGGCGAGGTTATGATAGTCTGCCAGAGGG
>CAMWGM010000129.1 GCA_947173755.1 uncultured Muribaculaceae bacterium | reverse complement strand
TGATTGAGGAGACTATAGCGCCGGAGGTGCTGGAGATGATGGGAAAATGGGTTTATCAGGCTTTGACAAATTGACATTTTGACATTTTGACATTTTGAGAAATTGACAAATTGAGAAACTGATATGAGAATAAAATTCAGTGCGGCTCCTTCATATTTCTGGCTGAACTCGTGGGTACTCGCAAATATCATAGAACTGGCTACCCAGCGCTTTTGCGACAGATACGTAGATTACAAACTCGATCCCGGGCACAGACTATACGATCAGATGACGCAGGCAGCCCGCTCCATACGTGCCAATATCGCAGAAGGGTCGGGGCGCCATGAAACATCGCTCGAGACTGAAATGAGACTGACAGATGTGGCACGTGCAAGTTGCCACGAACTTATGGGGGATTTTATAAACTTTATGATGCGGAGGTCGCTGACAGCATGGTCAACGAACGATCAGCGTTTCCAGTATGTAATCAATCTTCAACTGGAGAAACCTGTCTACGGTCCCGATTTCATTGCCGAGGCGATGAATCATATCTCAACGCAGTTTGCCCGCTTCGACTGCCTACTGAATAACGGTTCTGCCGGTGATGCAGTTAACTGTCTGGTAGTGATGTGCATAAAGATCAATTCAATGCTCACCAATATGCTTGTGGCTCAACTGCGCGACTTCAAACAACAGGGTGGTTTTGCAGAAAATCTCACGCAGACGCGTCTTGACGCCAGAAAAGAGCAAGCCACTGCTGATACGGCTCCGCAATGCCCCCAATGTGGAAAACCAATGCTTAAGCGTATTATTCAGCGAGGAAGCAGGCAGGGACAACAATTCTGGGGTTGCTCCGGGTATCCGAATTGTAACGGTAGCAGAGAAATCTGATTATTATTCATTATTTTTTGCGGGGGGAGCGGCGGAGGCGGGAGGCGGCGCGGCGATGGATTGTGGCTTCGTCGGGAGCATCGACGGCATCGAATATGTCGGCGCCAAGGTCGTGGTATTCGATCACAAGGGATTTCGGAAGTTGATCGGCTTCAACTTCAAGGATGTCGGTGGCCTTAAGGAATGTGTTAAGGGCGTTGTGTGGATCGGAGAAGGATTCGAGATAGAGAGCGCCAGCGGCAAGAAGGGCCTTGAAATCGTCGGGCCGGAGTGAGAGAAGCCGATTGAGATCGTCGAGGGCACCCGAGAAATCATCCATCATGCGACGGGCTTCGGCTCGACTGCGGAGTGCTTCGATATGATCGGGTGCAAGAGTAAGCGTCTTGTCGAAATTGGCGATGGCCGCGCCGGGCATATCGTCCTGGAGACAATCGAGTCCCATGGAGAAATATTCGGCTGCCATGTCGACGAACCGTTCGCGGTCTTTTTCGATCACAGATTTAAGAGATTCGATCTCTCGTTTGTAGCGGTCGAGGACGCCGAGTTGCGCACGGGCGAAACGAAGGAGTTTCTCATTATCGAGGATGGAATTGTTGCGCAGGCCTTCGATGAAATGGTCGAAGGCTTCGGGGAGCCGACCGCCACGCACGGCTGCGAGAGCGGCTTCGTATTCGCCGGCCGCGGTAGCCTGACGCATGGCGGTCTCATAAAGGACCGGATCGTTGAACGACCGCGCGAAGGCGGTTATGGCAGGATTGACGAAGACGTCGCGAGGGGCAACCGTTGCTCGCAATGATAGACCCTCCAGCGAACGACATCGGGAAAGGGCGACGTAGGTCTGGCCTCCGGCGAATGCGCCCTGACCTATGTCGATACAGACCTTACTGAAAGTCAGACCCTGACTCTTGTGGATCGTGAGCGCCCAGGCGAGTTTGACGGGGTATTGGGTGAAAGTTCCCAAAACTTCCTCGTCGATGGTTTTCTTTTCATCGTTATACTTGTAGCGGACATTTCCCCACATCTCGCGCTCGACAAAATGCTCGTCGCCATTCTCAAGAGTGACCTGCAGGGAATCGCCGCCGATGAAGGTGATGCGACCCAGAGTGCCATTGACCCAGCGTTTCTCCGGGTCATTCTTGATGAACACAACCTGAGCACCCTCCTTGAGACGAAGGATCTTGTCGGTCGGAAGCGAATTCTCGGGGAAATCGCCTTCGATGCTTCCCTCAAAAGTGAATTCGGGACGATCGATGGCCTTAAGATGAGCATCGTTGATATAGTCGACAGTGTCACGGCGCGACGCGAGGGTCATCACGAACTCGCCTTCGGAATTGGTGACAGGAGTGTCGGGCGGGAGGACTTTGGAGTTGATCAGTGCGAAATCAGCGGATGTGGCCTGACCCTCCCTGACACGGTCGAGGAGGGAGATGAATGCGGTGTCGGTCTGGCGGTAGACTTTTCGGAGTTCGATGGAAACAGGCTGCAGATCCTCGAAGGCACGAGCACAGAAGAAAAAGGGATGGCGGTAGTAGGTGCGGATGATGTCGCGCACGTCGCCCGAGATGACAGGCTCGAGCTGGAAGAGGTCGCCGACAAGAAGGAGTTGCTTTCCGGCAAAGGGCAAGTGACGGTTTCCTCCATAATGACGGAGAAGTTTGTCGATAAAATCGATGGTGTCGGCCCTGACCATCGAGACCTCGTCGATGATTATGAGTTCAACCTCGCGAAGGGTCTTTATGAGCCACCCGGGATACTTCATGCGTTTGGAGAGACGATCGCGGGCGAAGTCGGGATCGTCGGGCATGACGGGATGGAAAGGGAGCCGGAAAAAAGAATGGAGCGTCTGACCTCCAACGTTGACAGCCGCAATACCGGTAGGGGCAAGGACAACGAACTTCTTGCGGGTATGGGCTGTGATGTAACGCAGAAACGTAGATTTTCCCGTCCCGGCCTTTCCTGTGAGAAAGACCGAGCGGGAAGAATGGTTTATGAGATCGCGGGCTTTGAGAAACTCGCTGTTATCGACGTCGATTTCGGGTATATTCTTATCAGAAGCCTTGTCCATCAGAAACGCATGCCGACAGTCAGCACGAGCTGATTGTTATGATCGGTGATCTTGGCAACGGGGGCTGTCACGAGGTAGCCGGGGGAAACATTTTCATTGTAATCGGTGTAGGCGTGATAGTCGCTCTGACGATAGCGGTGGACGTAGGCGAGATCGGCATAAAAACGCTGGTACCGGTAGCCGAGACCGAGAGTGATGTACTGGGTTGAGCGGTCGAATGTATAAGAGGGCTGGGTCTCGGTATCGTCGGGACCGGAAGTGTAGACGTAGTTGGCAGTCACGCCGTTGTTGCCGTCGAGAGCCTCGGTTGTCACGGGGGAAGTCTCATAAGAGTAACCTGCGCGGACGCTGAAGGCGGGGGTGACGCGGTATTCGCCACCGATGCGGATGGTAGAAGTAGGGCGATAGTAAGTCTTGACATCTTCGGTGAGAGCGGGATACTCGGTACCGTTCTGATCCTTAAGGCGCATGGCAGAGTAAGCCTTATATTCATAGTCGAGACTGAGAATGCCTTTGGTGCCGATGACACCTGCGGCGCCGACCATGAGACGCCATGGAGAGTTGAGTTTCCAGGAGAACTGGTCGGAATACCAGTTGTCGCCATCAGTGCCGGTGACGGCTGTGCCGTTGTAGAATTTACCCTGCTCATAGGAGGGGGATATATAGCGGTAATCTGCCTGAGCGGCACCGTCGTAGTCGAGCGAGTACCATGTGGGGGTATGGACGGCGAGACCGAGGCGGAATTCGTTGATGGGCTTGAAGATTAGACCGAACTTCAGGTTGACACCGGTTCCGGAGATGTGTTTAGCGTTGCTAAGGCGCCATGAGGCGGAGCCGTCAGTGTAACTGATGCCGTCGTAATCGGGGACGTTGGCATTTGAAAGTTCCTCGCTGTAATAGGCGCGCTGGTTGTAATCAAGATCGGTGATACCGACACCGATACCCCAGTAGACAACATCGGCAACGTTGCCACCTATGTTGATATCATATTCATCGATCTGGCCGCGCTCCTCGATGCTGTACTGGCCGGTACCGGATGTGCGGTCGTAATCCCAGAGACCGACGTATGCCTTGGCGTCGGCGCTTGTGGGATTGATGGCGTAGGAGTTGTAGAGCAGAGCCGAACTCCAGGGAGCATAGCCGAAATTACCGTAAGAATCCCAGTAAGGGGAATAATTCTTTGAGGGGGCAAGCATGTCCTGCGGGAGGCCGTCGGCAGTGGTATAATCGGCTACGAGGTTTGTGTAAGATGAACCGAGTTCACCTAACGAACCACCGAAACTGCGGTTGAAAGAGGCGACACGATTGTAACTCACTCCCCAGTTGAAAGCACCATGAGCCGTGCTACCAACAAATCCGAACTGATTGACATTGAATTTGGTCTGGGTAGTGGTGTAACTGTTGCCGGCAGCATTGGAGTTTGCCGACAGCATGTCGAGACCGAATGTGAGGGACACATCGGAGGAACGGTAGACGCCGATACCTGCCGGATTCTGACTGAGTGTGGAGATATCGCCACCCAGGGCAGTAAACGCCCCTGCCATAGACATGAAGCGGGCTGTTCCGCGGAGTTCGGATTGGGAGACAGACATAGCGTCGACGGCAGTCTGGGCGAAGAGACCTATGGGAAGGCAGGCGGCCAAGCCGGCTAAAAGAAGTTTTTTCATAATGAAGAAATTATGTGGCTGAGGCGTGAGAGGAAAAGGGGATTATTTTTTGGAAACGTTATGATCAGTGTCTGCCGCGACCACCACCCGAAGAGCGACCACCGCCGCCACCGAAACTGCCGCCACCGAAACTGCCGCCGGATGAACGGCCGGAGTTGTAGGAAGGTGTGGAATAGGTATGAGTGGTGTTGGAGTTGTTGTATGTCTGACGGCCTCCGTTGGTATGCCCCGAGGAAGAGGGACGGGAGTTGGAAGGGATGTAGTTGCCTGAGGAAGCAGGACGCGAAGAGGTTGTACCGGTGTGGCGTCCGTTATAGACCGATGTGGAAGGTGTGCCCGAAAGGCCTCCGCGGCGGCTGCCGGATGTACCATTATACATGGTGTTGCCGTTTCCGTAAGAAGGACGTGAAGAAGTGCCGCTCATCAGACCGCCGGGATGACGGCCACCGTTGACACCTGTGCCCGGGCGTGATGTGTGGCCGGAGGGACGGCCGGGATTGGTGGACGGATTATAGCCGAGGCCGGCTCCGGGATGACGCTGATTGATAAACGCAGGGCGATGGTAGGCGGGAGGATAGTAGCCTCCGCTC
>CAMWGM010000128.1 GCA_947173755.1 uncultured Muribaculaceae bacterium | reverse complement strand
ACTTACATTCAAAAATCGCGGTCCGGCTAAGAACGTAGCCGGATGGAACACCGCCAACACTACTTTCTGGCAGTGCACAGCCGCCGAGATCGAAAACTACACACCGGCTCCCGATGCTAAAAACATCGCATACGGATGCTGGGCCCAGTTCTCGGGCGACGGTGAGTGGGGACAGTCGAACAACCACGTTCAACCCCGCAGCCTCTTCTATTCCCAGCTCGCCGACCGTATCGGCAGCAATGTGGCCGATACTCAGTCACGCATTCTTCCGCGTAATACCAATGCCACGAGCAGCCCGACTGTCGAGGCGGCCATGGAATTGGCAAAGGAGGCCTACACACCGCGCCTTACCCTGCAGCAATGGATTATCGACGCACCCTTCACTGCCTCGGTCTCGCCCGATGGTGTCAGGAATGTCGATGACATACAGGTAAAAGCAGTTGCGCAAAAAACTAAGGGTCATGAATACGATGTGGCCGACGGTCACATCCTGATGGATGGAGCCGTCATGACAGGCGGACGTCACGAAGTGCCCTGGTGGAACGGCAAGACCCGTTACAACTATCTCCCCAAAGCCAAACCCCACGTGACACGTTTCGTGCCGGGCCGTGAAGGTCTCGGTCTTACAGACCGTGTCGACTCAGTTGTGGCTTTCATGGTGGATAACGATATCACCGTCCTCGACCACAACTACGGTCTATGGTATGAGCGCCGCCGTGACGACCACGAGCGTATCCGTCGCCGCGACGGAGATGTCTGGGCTCCATTCTATGAGCAGCCATTCGCCCGCAGCGGAGAAGGCACCGCCTGGGACGGCCTGAGCAAATATGATCTCACACGTCCGAACGCATGGTATTGGAGCCGTCTCGGTGAATTTGCCGATAAAGGTGCCGAGGCAGGACGTCTGCTCTTCAACGAACACTATTTTCAGCATAACATCCTCGAGGCGGGTGCTCACTGGGTCGACTCCCCCTGGCGTTCGACCAACAACATCAATTCGACCGACATGCCGGAACCGGTCCCCTTCGCAGGTGACAAACGCATTTTTGTGGCCGATATGTTCTATGATGTCAACCATCCCGTGCGCCGCGAACTCCACAAGAATTTCATCCGCATGAATCTCGACAATTTCGCCGACGATCCAAACGTGGTCCACCTCATCAGCGCCGAATTCACCGGTCCTCAGAAATTCGTGGAATTCTGGCTCGACGAGATCGATGCATGGCAGAAGGAAACCGGCAAAGATGCCAACATCGCTCTCAGTACCACGAAAGATGTGCAGGACGCTATCCTTGCCAATCCAAAGTATGCCCCGCTCATCGACATTATCGATATCCGCTACTGGCATTACAACACCGACGGTGTCTATGCCCCCGAAGGTGGCAAAAACCTCGCGCCCCGTCAGCACGCGCGCAAGATGAAGGTGGGTCAGGTGAAGTTTGACGAGGCTTACAAGTCAGTCAGCGAATATCGCACCAAGTATCCCGACAAAGCGGTCACCTATTACGCTCTCAATTATCCCGCAGTCGGTTGGGGTGTATTCATGGCCGGAGGATCACTTGCAAATATCCCTGTCAAGGACGCTGACTTTCTTTCGGCAGCGGCCAAGATGAAGATTGTGCCTACCGACAAAGCCGGTGTCAAGATATTGGGAGATTCTGACAACTGCATCATCTATTCCACAGGCATCAATGATATCGATCTTCCGCTCGAGGCAGGTAAATATCGTGTCACCGCCTACAATCCTTCCACTGGTGAGTCCTCTGTTGTCAATAAATCGCTCCGTGTAAAGGCTGACGTGCCTTTCACGACCGCCGACTCCACAAAAGTCTACTTCTTCAAGAAACTCTGATCCGTCGTCACACTATCCATTATAATAACAGAGTCCGGTTTGCGCCGGGCTCTGTTATTACATTCAGCGACGGTGTCTCGAAGATTCGAGTCGATGAGTCACGATCTGTTCGCTATATTCCTTGGCCCACCCTATCAGGCTCTCCAGATATGGAACGAGTGTCCTACCTATCGGACTCAACGAATATTCCACCGAAGGGGGAACAGTATTGAAGGAGTGACGTTCCACCAGACCATCGGCAACAAGAGTGGTTAACGTTGCGCTCAACATCCGGGCAGAAATGTCGGGAATCTCTTTTCTAAGTTCGTTGAAACGTGTCTTCGGCTTAAGAGTGAGGTTGTAGATCACCAGCAACCCCCACTTTTCCGAAAATCGGGCAAGTATGTTACGGATCGGACATTTCGGATCGAATGCATCTATGAGCGATGTTCTCTTCATAAATTTTGATTATTTCTTGTTACCGAATGAGTTGAAGTTGAGCAATAGTAACATTGATGTTACTGAATATCAACCAAATCGGCATGAACCATATCTCAATTATTATTGTTATATTTGCAAAGATAACAAAAAGTAACCAATATTAAAAAACAAAACTTATGAAAGACATTGTTCTTTTGGGTGCCACAGGATATGTGGGCCGCGCCTTGCTGAAAGAAGCCCTCGAAAGAGGAGAGAAAGTGACGGCGATCGTTCGTAATGCCGACAAACTGAAAGATATTTCCAACCCAAATCTCACAGTTGTGGAAGGTGATGTCACCGACCCTGAGGTAATAGTGAGGTACGCTAAAGGGAAGGATGCCATCGTCAGCGCATACAATCCGGGTTGGAACAATCCGCATCTGTACGAGGACACCCTTAAAAACTATCCGAAAATCCTCGAAGGAGCCAAGAAATCCGGCGTTCCTCGTCTGCTCATCGTGGGTGGTGCCGGGACTTTGTTCGTAAAACCGGGGCTGCGTCTTGTCGATACAGGGACACTGCCCGATGCATGGATTCCCGGAGTGAAGTCATTGGGAGAATTCTATCTCAATACTCTGACGAAAGAGAATGACATCGACTGGGTTTTCCTCTCGCCGGCTGCCAATCTCGGAAATCTGGAATACGGCGAACGAACCGGAAAGTACCGTGTGGGAAAGGATGACCTTCTCGTCGACGAAAATGGTGACAGTTTCATCTCAGTCGAAGACTATGCGATGGCAATGGTCGATGAACTCGAGAACCCAAAACATCACAAGGAACGTTTCACCGTAGCGTACTGATTATGGAAAAAGCCTTTGATTTTCTTAGAGAATACAAAGACGTGGCATTCGGGACGGTTGAAAACGGCCGTCCCGGTCTGCGCGTCTTTCAGGTGATGCTCATCAAAGGACACACACTTTACTTTGCAACCTCACCACGTAAGGATGTTTACCGTCAATTAATGGATAATCCGGCAGTCGAGATACTCGGTATGAAGGATAATATTTCAGTCAGAATGAGCGGTGATGTAAAGTTTGATGTTCCCGTGGATATTCAGAAAGAGATATACGATACCAATGCCATTCTATCAGACCTCTATCCGAGTTATGACGCAATGGTATATTGCCATCTTGATGTAAAGGGAATAGACTATTATGATCTGACACCTCGTCCGCCATTGCTTGAACATTATGAGCTATGATACGGGAAAAGCGACTAAATTTTTTAATTGAGGGTCTTAAAGCAGAGTCCGCGAACTATGCCAACATTTCTATCCCTGAGAATCTCAAGGATAAGCAAAAGTTACTGAGAGCGCTGATGAACGTCAGACCACCTCACCCAATAGCAGACGAATGGCTTAGATTGCAGGATGAAGAACTGCAAGAGCAACTGGCAGAGAAAGGGGTGGTTGATATAGAAACCTTGCCGCGAAAAGGAAGATATATATTGTGGCAAGGTGACATTACACGTCTTAATGCTGATGCCATCGTGAATGCTGCCAATTCGCAGATGCTCGGATGTTTCGTCCCACTACACGGATGTATCGACAATGCCATACATTCCGCCGCCGGCGTACAACTCAGGCTGGAATGCGAAAAACTGATGCTGAGCAAGGAAAGTCCTGAACCAACAGGTGAGGCTGAAATCACTCATGCATTTAATCTGCCCTCTAAGTATGTCATCCATACCGTGGGTCCTATAGTCCATACAGCCGAACCTACACTGAAAGACAGGAGTATGCTCGAAGCCTCCTATCTCAATTGTCTTGAATGTGCCGAATCACACGGTCTCACATCCATAGCTTTCTGCTGTATATCTACCGGTGAATTCCATTATCCGAACCAAGAAGCAGCAGAGGTCGCTCTAACTACGGTAAAACGGTACTTCAAGGAAAATCCGGATTCCTCACTGACAAGTGTGGTTTTCAACGTATTCAAGGATATAGACTACGCAATTTACAAGAAACTTCTGAACGATGATGGACAAGAACTTGAGTGACAGAATTAGAGATGCCCGTGAAAAAATAAAAGAAGCTGACGCAATACTCATCGGTGCGGGAGCAGGATTATCATCAGCGGCCGGAATTGATTATTCCGGACCTGAGTTCCGGAAAGAATTTGCCGACTATATTCAGAAATATGGTTTCAGCGACCTTTATACCTCAGGATTCTATGATTTCCCTACAGAGGAGGAACGCTGGACCCGCTGGGCTCGCCACATCCGGTTCACATTGCTGAGCCGCGAAGATATGCCTCTGTATAAAGAACTGTTACGATTGGTGGAAGGAAAAGACTTTTTTGTCATCACTACCAATGTCGACGAACAGTTCCGCAAAGCAGGGTTTCCCTCCGACCATCTTTTTGAAGTTCAGGGAGACTATGGCAAGATGCAATGCTCTGTGGCTTGTCATAACAGGACATACGATAATACTGATATTGTAAATGCCATAAATGCCCACGCCCACGATATGACCGTTGATTCAAAGTATATTCCTGTTTGCCCTGTTTGTGGTGGTACTATGGATGTCAATTTACGTATAAATGAATACTTCGTCGAAGATGATAACTGGCATGAGTCAGCCGAACGATATGAGCAGTTTGTCAGACGACACATCAATTCGCGGCTTGTCTTACTTGAACTGGGTGTAGGCATGAATACACCATCCATTATCAGATATCCCTTTGAAAGGATAACCTTTACCGATAAGCATGCGACTTTAATACGCCTGAACTCCGGTTGGCCTCATGGCGCGGGTGAGATTTCCGGAAGAACCATTGCCTTTACCGAGGACATGAGTCAGATTATATCCCTATTGAGGTAACAAATACCATGAGACGGGTGTTAGACATCTAGATACCTTTTTAATAATGAAATCATGAATAAGTC
>CAMWGM010000127.1 GCA_947173755.1 uncultured Muribaculaceae bacterium | reverse complement strand
CCCGTATCCTCATATGCCGCCATTCGGATATGGTGTTCTTCATCGACTCCAATTTTTATGGCGAACTGGTCGCACTCTACACCGCAGGCACTCCTACAAATCTCAAGGATGACGCCACGATGATCTGGCCCGATCTTATCGACCAGGATGGCAAACAATATCCTTCGGTCGCATTCACCTGTCTTGCCGAAGATCATGACGGGAAGGTATGGGTAGGATCGCAGCAGGGAGTCGTCTATATCGCAAATCCCGCCACTGCCGTGCGCCCCGACTTCCGTGTGGTCCGTCCTAAAGTGCCCCGCAACGACGGCACCAATCTGGCGGACTATCTTCTCGACGATGAAATAGTCACCTCCATCGCCGTCGACCACGCCAACCGCAAATGGATCGGCACCGCCGGTTCCGGCCTCTTCCTGGTCACCCCGAATGGTGACGGTGTAATAGCCAACTACACCCCGGCCAATTCCGCCCTCCCCTCGGCAGTAATCACTTCTCTTTACCCGGATCCATCATCGAATGTCATCTATGTAGGAACCCTCGACGGCCTCTGCACAGTGGCCACCACAGCCTCTCCTGCCCGTGATGACTATTCTGATGTCTATGCCTATCCCAATCCGGTCACTCCCGATTATTCGGGATGGATAACCATCTCGGGCCTTATGGACGATTCCACAGTCAAGATAATGGATTCCACTCTCCATCTTGTGGCTCAGACACGTTCGGAAGGAGGAATGGCTGTCTGGGACGGATGCAACCTCAATGGCGAGAGGGTACGGTCAGGCGTCTACTACGTCTTTGCCTCCACCGGATCCGATTCAGGCGCTTCAGCCGGCGATGTGGTCACCAAAATCCTCGTCATCAACTGAACCCAATCAATATCCCGTACGTTCAAAAATATATGGAAGATAATCTCAGATATACCGACGAAACCGACCGTTGCTACGGGGCCACCGGAATGGCAATCGGTCTGGTGATATATGACGGCGACGATATGCTTGCCCAGATAGATCTCGACGCAACCGATGGCGCCGAGATGCTCGCCCTTACTCCCGATTTCTATTTTGCCGGAAATCCGGGCATCTCCGCCCGTTCCGCCTGGAATAAAATGGTCAGCAATTTCAACATCGGGGTCGGACTTCTGATAGCCAATCTCATGTGCCGTCACCTCGTGGGGCGTCATCGGACACTCCCCGATGATGTCCGTGAGGCTATCCACGATATAGCCCGCGAGGAGGGAAGTTTGTCGGCCATGCTCGACGACGATGAGATCGACCGCATCTTCAACAAGAGCCTCTCCTATCTCAACCGTGTGTTCTCTCACCGGGGTGTCCAGAGTGTGGCCCACGATTTTGCCGACGAACTCTCGCGCCGGCGCAACATGTCGCGCGTCGACGTCCTTGAGCAACTCCAGGCTCTACGGATGCTCTGAAACTTGGATTATTCAAGCAGATCAGGCCTCAGACGCTTCGTGCGCTCGAGCGCCTGGTCGTAGCGCCACTCGGCAATGCGCGCATCGTGGCCTGAGAGCAGAATGTCAGGCACGCGCCATCCCTTATACTCCGCCGGCCGCGTGTAGACCGGAGGAGCCAGAAGATTGTCCTGAAACGAGTCGGAAAGGGCGCTTTGTTCGTCACCGATCACCCCCGGGATAAGTCTTATCACGGCATCGGCAATTATGATCGCAGGAATTTCGCCTCCGGTGAGCACATAGTCGCCCACCGAAATTTCACGTGTAATGAAATGTTCGCGGATCCTGTAGTCCACACCCTTGTAGTGTCCGCAAAGTATGATGAGATTCTGCTCGAGCGAGAGAGCATTGGCCATCGGTTGGTCGAATTTCTCCCCGTCGGGCGAAGTAAAGATCACGTCATCATAATCACGTTCAGCCTTGAGGGCTGATATAGCCCTGTCGACAGGCTCGATGGTCATCACCATTCCTGCCTCACCTCCGAATGGATAGTCGTCGACTTTGCGGTGTTTGTTAGTTGAATAATCACGCAGATTGTGCACGTGGATTTCAGCGAGACCCTTCGTCTGGGCACGCTTCAGAATCGAACATCCGAGAGGCGATTCCAGCATTTCGGGCAATACGGTCAGAATGTCTATTCTCATTTTGTTTTTATTCGCCAGGGGTGAGGATAAAGATTATTATAACGGTTTCCGAGGTTTTTCACCCAGCCTAACGGGACACCCTCATAGGTGATCAGCACGTATCCTTTCGGCAGTCCCCCGGGGAGCGGCGGCTGATTTCCCCGCAGATAGTCGAGGGCTTCTTCACGGTTGAATTCTGCTTCCGGAAATGCTCCGCGCCGCAACAGGGTCGACATTGCCAGCGCCTGTGTAGGTATGAGATCGCGCCCCTTGACGGTGGCTATGGTCACCCCCTCGCTGATGATGTCGGTCTTTTTCGCGAGCCGGCAGATCAATCCGATGGCCTCGGCAGGAACAGCCGTGATACGGTCGTCGCTTCTGACTATGATCCACCCTTCGGTCTCCTTGATCCAACGCGCAGCCTCATCGATCTCGGCTGACCGTTTCTGCGTTTTGCGTTCAGGTTTCTTCCTTACCTTTTCGTTTGATCCGGATTCTCCCGGCTTTCTGAGGACAGTCACAAAGAGTCCCTCCGTCGGTGTGCGTCCAGGCACGAACCGCGCCGCATCGAGCAACTCCGTACCGATCGCTCCGATTATTCCCCATGAAGGATCCTTCGGAAGATTGACCGGTTCGTCACCCGTTTTCTCCATGAAGTCGAGGATCTGCTGCGCGGGCTCGCAGCGGTTGAAAGTGCATGTCCAATAGACCATAAATCCTCCCGGCCGGAGTGTCTGCCAGAGATTTTCTATGATTTCGCGTTGAAGCGACGCGCATTCTGCCACGAGTTTCGGACTCCATTGCGCCACGGCATCGGCATCCTTGCGCATCATCCCTTCGCCCGAGCACGGCACATCGGCCACGATTATATCAAAATCGCCATGAAGCCCCCTGAGAGCCTCTGTATCGCCGCGGGTTACTATAACCGAAGGAAATCCCCATTTAATGATGTTTTCGCGCAATACGGCCGCTCTTGAAGGCACAATCTCGTTGGCCACCACAATCGAGCCATCCGGCAGCGCATCGATGGCGGCCGTAGTCTTTCCCCCGGGAGCCGCACAGGCATCAAGCACGCGCAACGGTCTTCCCCCGTAAGCCTCTATGAGAGCCGAGACAACCCGCGCATGATACATCGATGCGGCTTCCTGGACATAATATCTTCCCTGATGAAGCGCCGGGTCGAGAGTGAAAGAAGGTCTGCGTTTGAGCGTAAGTCCCCTCTCGGCCCACCATCCGACCGGCGTCGCATCTTCAAATTCCACCGGAGGTTTTCGCGGATTCAGTCTCAGCGATACTGATGGCTCGGTGCCCGCTATCGCTTCAGCGGCATCCTCCAGCCCAAGTTCGCCGAGCATTCTGACAAATGATTCAGGCAGCGCGGATGTCATGAGAGCGATTTTCCCTCGAATTTCTCAAATGCCTTCCGCCATTCCTCACGGATCGGTGCTGATTTGAGTGTCTTCATATCGAATCCGGCCATGACGGTCGAACATCTTACGCGGATTCGGCGGTCGGTGACACCGATCACGATCTGCTCGAGATGGATGCTCTTTTCGCCGATATGCGTGATGGCAGTAAGCACCTCCACGGCATCGTCAAAGAATGTCGGCGCGAGGAAATCACAGTTTATATTGACTATAGCCACTCCGATTTTTCCCCACTGGAGTTCTTCGCCCAGCGCTTCCTGGAAGTAGCGCGTTTTGGCGAGATCCATGAAGGTGAAATAGATTGAATTGTTGACATGCCCGAGCATGTCGAGATCATTCCACCGGAGTTGCACGGGGTGACGGTGATGGAAGAGCGAGAGATCGATATTTTCAGCGGGATGTGCCATTTTTAGTGTATGATTATTTCTTTGACTATTTCCGCGCCAAGAGCGCTATTGAGGGCAGCCACGAGTCTTTCCTTGACAAACTGCAGTTCGTTCTTGAGCGGAGCCGAGGTTAGATAGACATGCATCGTGCCGTGATCGACATAACGTCGGGATGTGTATCGGTTGATGGCCGGACCTACCACGTCGATCCAGACCGCGGCCGCACGCTGGTCGTTGAGCGTGTCGGTAAGCCCCGAGCGTTCCACAACCTCGTCGATGATGGCTGCTATATGACGTGGATACGTACGCTTCATTTCGAAACGATGCTTGCAGGATTAAACCGTCCCTTGTCGACCATCCAGAGCCGGTAGTCTGAGCCGCCGGTGCGGGCTATGATTTCGTCGAGATGCTTGCGGTTGGTATCGGTGATGAATATCTGTCCGAATTCAGGTGCAGCCACAAGCGTCATGATTTTCTCCACACGTGCCGCGTCGAGTTTGTCGAAGATATCGTCGAGCAGGAGCAGAGGTTTCATTCCCGTCGATCGGGCCAGAAATTCATACTGAGCCAGTCTCAGCGCGATCGTGAAGGTCTTGCATTGACCCTCGCTGCCGGTGCGTCTCATCGGCATTCCATCGAGGGTCATAAGAATGTCGTCGCGGTGCGGACCTACGGATGTGTGACGCACGATTTCGTCATGCCTGCGTGACGAGTCGAGCAAATCCCGCAGTGATGCTGCGCTGTTGAGATGGCTCTCGTAGGCCAGTGCTACATGTTCTCCGGAGGCCGAGATCGCTTCGTAATAACGTGCGAAAATTGCAGAAAGTTCTTCCGTCCATCTGACCCGCGCTTCATGAAGATAGTCTGCCGCCGCGTCAAGGATCATCTCGACGGCATCATAGAGCGTCGCGTCCACCGACCCGTCGCGCAGCAGGCGGTTTCGCTGCTCCAGCGCCTGATTATATCTTATAAGCGAGTCGAGATACACGGGGTCGCTCTGCGATATCACCATGTCCATCCACCTGCGACGTTCCTCGCCGCTCTCGCGTATCAGGTCGATGTCGCGCGGCGAGACCATCACCAGCGGAAACGATCCTATATGACTTGACAGGCGCTGATATTCCTTCCCGGCGCGCTTGAGTGTCTTGCGGCGTCCGTCGGCTATCGACAGAAGCAGATTTTCCTCGATACCCTTACGCTCGTAGTCAGCCTTCAGCATGGCGAATTGCTCGCCGAGTGTGATGAGCATGCGGTCGTTGACCCCTGTGAAACTTTTGCAGAAACTCAGGGTGTAGA